>DCDC01000206.1 GCA_002316225.1 Firmicutes bacterium UBA1065
CAGATGTTAAGCCTATATTTTATGTTGGTTACTATGGTTTACATAAATAAATTTATGTAAACCAAGTTACTTACCTTATTTATGTAAATAGGAGACAAAAGTGAAAAAGTTACTGCCATTTATGAAAAAATACATTAAATATGCCACCTTATGTCCAATCCTTATGATATTGGAAGTAATTGCGGATATAGCCATACCCTATCTCATGTCAAGAATAGTGGATGTGGGTATTGCAAACCAGGATATTGAATATGTCCTGAAGATAGGTCTTATAATGGTTGCAGCAGCCCTGGCGGGGATGACCTTTGGAATTATTAGTTCTCATTACGGGGCAAAAGCAGGATTTGGTTTTGCATCAGAAATAAGGTTCAAGCTCTTTGAAAAGATACAGGGCTTTTCCTTTGCAAACCTGGACAAATTTACCGTTGCATCCCTGATTACAAGGCTTACAAATGACTGCAACACCTTAGGCCAGGTTACCATGATGAGCCTTAGAATGGCTGTAAGGGCCCCCTTCATGATGATATTTGCCCTTTTCATGGCACTGAGAATAAATGCTTCCTTGGCCAGGGTATTTGTGGTTTCCATACCTGTCCTGGTCATTGTCTTAACCATTATATTATCTAAAGCCAGGCCCATGTTTTTATTGATGCAGACCAAGATAGACAGGGTGAATGCAATCATACGGGAGAACCTGACCGCTATAAGGGTTGTAAAATCATTTAACAGGCAAAACCATGAGGAAGCAAGGTTCAAGGAAAGGAATGATTCACTAAGGGACACTGCCTTAAGAGCCATATCCCTCATCGTATTTTTAATGCCCGTATTAAGCATAGTTACTTATTCCACCATTGTGGCCGTCTTGTGGTTCGGAGGCAGACAGGTAGCTTCAGGCTCAATGGAAACCGGTGAACTCATATCTTTCATAACTTATATAACACAAATCCTGATGTCCCTGATGATGATGTCATTTTTCTTCATGCAGCTATTAAGAGCTACCGCTTCCGTAACCAGGATCGTTGAAGTATTAAATACCGAATCGGAGATAAAGGAAGACGAAAACCCCATAAGAGAGTTGCCGGACGGGTCTGTGGCATTTGAAGGGGTATCCTTCCGCTATCCGGGAAGCACCGAAAAAACGCTTAAGAATATTAACTTCCACATAAATTCAGGAGAGGTTTTGGGGATAATCGGGTCCACGGGTTCATCCAAATCAACCCTGGTTCAGCTTATACCCAGGCTATATGATACTACGGAAGGAAGGGTATTAGTCGGCGGTATTGATGTTAAGCGTTACGATATAAAGGCATTGCGTGACAAGGTAGCCTTTGTGCTCCAAAAGAACACCCTCTTTTCAGGAACTATCCGGGAGAACATGAAGTGGGGTAATGAAAAGGCAAGTGATGAAGAAATAATCCATGCCCTGAAATTGGCCCAGGCCTGGGAATTTGTATCCAAGTATAAAGACGGCCTGGACCACAGGGTTGACCAGGGTGGAGAGAACTTTTCCGGAGGGCAGAAGCAAAGGCTTACAATTGCCCGTGCCCTTCTTAAATCCCCCAAAATAATCATATTGGACGATTCAACCAGTGCGGTGGATATGGCGACGGATGCAAAAATCCAGCGTATATTCAAGGATGAATTAAAAGATGTAACCACAATTATAATAGCCCAAAGAGTATCTTCCATTCAGTATGCGGACAGGATCCTTGTTATGAATGAGGGAGAAATAGAAGCATCGGGTAAGCATGAAGACCTCCTGTTAAGCTCGCCCATATACAGAGAAATTTACGAATCCCAGCAAAGGGGGGTAGGAGCATGAATAAATTGCACTTAAAGCCGAAAGATCCGAAAAAAACCTTGTTAAGACTGTTTGGCTATTTTAAATATAATATACTCTTGTTTATCGGAGGCATTTTCTTTATAATAATGGGCTCTTTGGCTGAAATAGGAATAAACGGAATGCTCAGCCCCGTTATTGATACCCTGGTCAGCGGCCGGGACATGGGACTTTTCGTTAAATATATTATCTTTATGGGTCTACTGGTTTTAGTTACTTCTGTTTCACAGTATATTGGGAACCTGTCCATGGCAAGACTGGCCCAAAGAACGGTTCACAGAATTCGAGAGGACATGTTTTCCCACATGGAAAAGCTTCCTGTTTCATATTTTGACAAACACTCCCATGGAGACCTGATGTCCACCTTTACAAATGATGTGGATATGATTAATCAATCCTTAGAGCAAAGTGTTTCACAAATGCTTATATCGGTTGTTACGGTTCTGGGAACATTTGCCATGATGCTGATTTTAAGCCCTATATTGACAGTAATGGTTTTTGCCATGCTTGCTTTCATGCTGTATACTGTAAGGTATATAGGAAAGAAATCGGCAAAGAATTTCCGCATGCAGCAGGCATCATTGGCAGACATGAACGGTTATATAGAAGAAATGATGACAGGTCAAAAGGTTGTGAAAGTATTTAACTATGAAGACAGGGCAATAAAAAGCTTCCGTAAAAAGAATGAAGAATTGAGAATTGCAAGCACCATGGCTTCCACTTTCGGGACCATGCTCATGCCGGTCATGGGCAGCCTGTCCTTTGTAAAATATGCCTTAGTGTCCATGGCAGGGGCCTATTTAGTCATGATTAATCGCCTGAGCATTGGCAATATAGCATCGTTTTTGCAATATACAAGGTCTGTTTCAAGGCCCATAACCCAGGTTTCAAACCAGCTTAACACCTTGTTTGCAGCCTTGGCAGGGGCGGAAAGAATATTCAAAGTATTGGATGAAGAAATTGAGAGAGATGATGGGGATGTAACCTTATCAAAAGATTGTAAAGAAGGGGAAAGTCCCTGCTGGCTGGTTCCCAGGGAAGACGGAACCATGGAAAAAGTTCCTCTAAGGGGATTTATTACATTCAAGGACGTGGACTTTGGCTATGTGTCAGATAGAAGAGTTCTCAATAAGATTAACCTTTACGCAAAGCCCGGCCAAAAAATAGCCTTTGTGGGGTCCACGGGAGCCGGAAAAACAACCCTCACCAACCTTATCAACAGGTTTTACGAAATAAACGAAGGTGTCATCCTTTATGACGGGATAGATATAAGAAGGATCAACAAGCATGATTTGCGAAGCACCATGAGTATAGTATTGCAGGATGTCCACTTGTTTGAAGGAACAGTGAAGGATAATATCAGGTACGGAAGGCTGGATGCCACGGATGAAGAAGTGGTGGAAGCAGCAAAGCTTGCCAATGCCCATAACTTTATACAGAATCTGCCCGAGGGCTACGATACGGTTCTTACTTCTGACGGTCTAAACCTGTCCCAGGGGGAAAGGCAGCTATTGTCAATAGCCAGGGCTGCCATAGCCGACCCGGTGATTCTCATACTGGATGAAGCAACATCCTCGGTGGATACAAGGACGGAAAAACTCATAGCAGAAGGTATGGACAAATTAATGGCCGGAAGGACTACCTTTGTCATAGCTCACAGGTTGTCCACGGTTAGGAATTCCAATGCCATAATGGTCCTTGAGCATGGAGAAATCATAGAGCGGGGCGACCATGATGAGCTCATGAAGCAAAAAGGCCGCTACTATGCACTGAATGCAGGAATTGCAGAGCTTGATTGAGATTTTCATAGCTTTGAATACTCCATAATGTCATCCTGAGGGCTTTAGCCCGAAGGATCTCTTGGAATCCTTTGCTTCGCTCAGGATGACAATCAATTGTCCTAAATAAAGGAGGTAAATATATATGTATGGGTGGATGATTTATCCCAAGGATACTTTAAACAATAAATTCGGAAACAACGCATTTGGCTGGATGAAAGACAGTGCGTCAAAAAACGGCATATCTGTCGACATTGTTTTCAGCGATGATTTAATAATTTTGAATGATAATAGAAAGACAGGATTTATTCATAAGGGAAAGACCTTGGGCTTTCCCGATTTTGTAATAATGAGAGATTATAATTACACCATAAGCATGCAGCTTGAAAGCTTAGACATAAGGGTCATTAATTCCACCCGGTCCATGTTTAACTCAAGAAATAAGGCCGTGACTGCCCGGCTCTTGGTTAAAAACAATGTAAGTACTCCTAAATTCTTGTATTCGAAAGAAAAAAACTATGGCTTCATACATGACTATTTTGACGGCAAGAAGTTTGTCATGAAAGAAAATGAAGGCTCACAGGGCAAGGGAGTTTATCTTATAGAAAATGAAGAAGATTATAACAAGGTATACAGGATGAACCAGGAATATTTCTACCAGGAATTTATCGAATTTAGCCGGGGGATGGATATTCGTTCCTATGTTCTTGGAGATAAGGTATTGGGCTGTGTTAAGAGGGTATCAGACACAGGTTTTAAGTCCAATTATTCATTGGGAGGCAGTGTTGAAAGTTATGAGTTGAACGAATCCATAAAAGAAATTTCCCTTAAGGCTGCCAAAGCCCTGGGCCTTGATTTTTGCGGGATTGATTTGCTCTTTACCAGGGAGTCCTTCACGGTGTGCGAAGTCAACGGCAATGCCGGCTTCAGAACCATCACTCAGGTATCGGATATAGACATACCCATGGAATTATTTAAATGGGTAAAAGAAAATTTGTAACAAATGTTACAATAATTTGTCATAGATTGTGTTAAAATAACTTTGACTAAATGATTCTGTGAATAACCCGTGAAGTGTCATTCTGAGGGCTTTAGCCCGAAGAATCCCATGAGATCCTTCGCTTGCGCT
>DCDC01000123.1 GCA_002316225.1 Firmicutes bacterium UBA1065
GTGATTCACAAAGACATCTTATTCCTTTTGTTAATGACATAGAACATGATAAATTTCTTAACGATATTGAAAACACGCCCCATGCTTTTGTTTTAGCCTGCTTGATGGATAGGCAGATTAAAGCGGAGCGGGCGTGGTCAATCCCCTATAGAATAAAGGATATTGTAGGAAGCTTTAATATTGATGATTTAACTAGCGTTTCACTGGAAGAGTACAAGAATATTTTTAATAGGAATATATTGCATAGATTTAACGATATAATGGCAGAAGTGTTTTATTCTGCAGTTCAGGATATTAAAGTAAAGTATAATGGGGATGCTTACTTTCTCGAAAATAGTACGTTGATTTTTTAGGGTTTATGTATAATGGAGAAATGTGTGAGGGAGCAAAATGGAGTCAAGAAATAAAAACCATATAATTGCATTGGATATCGCCTATGAAATAATGATACGAAGTTATGAGCCATTAATTCTTACAGTGCTGCATCCGGGCGGAGAGCAATACAACTGTTTGGCTCTATTATCAAGCGCTGGACGGTGTTTTTCCCCCAAATTATTAATTAACCTCAGTGGAAGCAGTATTTATGAACGGAACAGTAAAATAAGGCCATACCCTGAATTATACAAAAAAAATAAGGAGGATCTTTTAGATCGGATAGCTCATGAATTTGAATTACGGTTATGGAAAACGCCTGTCCGGGATTGTACTTCAGTGTCATTTCTAAAAAAGATATTAGAACTGGATTCTGTTACAGTGCTTCCGGCATGGTATGACGGTTCTTATTGTAGCGGATTGGAGGAAGACGCTAAAAGCTTTCCATATTATCCGTTGAAAGAAGAAAAAGACTGGGGTAAACATATATATTGGTGGTTAATTCGAGCTAATGAAAATCCCATTGCTATGGTGAATTTAGAATCAGCAATTCTTATTGATGAAGATGGGCGCTGTTTTAACTTGAACACAGAGTGCAATGAAGCCATGAACTCAGTAAAGAGAGGAATATTGAGACAAGAATTTATGGCTGTCATTGATAAAACAAGGTTTCTGTTAAAGCAAAATGATGAATGGATCAAACGGTATGAAAGCTATGCACAAAAGATCATTAATAACCTGGGATTAATAAAAAGAGTACGTACATCCTTCCGCCAGTGGGCTCCGCTTACTGTGTACTTAAACACCACTTCTGCTCAAAATGCGAAAAAAACTGTTGTCTTTGATCTGCGTTATTATGGTCAGACAATAGCGAGGATTACCGGACATGTCGACGGCAAACTCAAGCTAAGTACGAAGGGATTTGAAAAGAACAATCTAAGGGATTTTGGTTGTGACATTCAATTAAAGGGAGTAGACTGGAAAGGTCCTGAAGCCGCGAAATTCAGGAAATATTTTAAGGATAGAAAAGGCCCGCGAAATGCTGAGGTGAACGTTGGCAATGAGGAACATAGGTTGGAAAGTCTTTGGCTCACAGAATTACAAAAACAAAGCAACAAGGCAGTTCCAAATACAAAGGCGGTAGAGGTCGGGAACGTACGCTTTCCAATGCCCACGCCCATAAGCGCTAGTAATCATAAAGTGTTAAAGTATTCCGGTATATACGGCGGCGGAATAGACATTTTGACCAGAACCGGAACCGGAGGGATTAATACTTATCTTTGCATCATGGAATTGAAGGACGAAAATGTAAAAAGTGAGCCGCCAAAGGATGCATTAAAACAAGCTATTGCTTATACTAGTTTTATTCGAGAGTTGCTTCGTAGTGAAGCCGGCCAAGAGTGGTGGACTCTTTTCGGATTTAACGGGAAAATTCCAAAGCAACTGACTTTGTATGCCGCTTGTGTGATGCCCTCGAGCAACTGCAACGATTATTCCTTTAGGGACATGACTTTGGATATTGACGGAGATACTATTATATTGCATTATGTATATTTTATTGAGAAAAACAATAAGATCACAGAAGTCGACACGTCATTAAAGTGGTAGTGAAAGGAGAACTGCATTGAATGTAACCATTTACCGCGGGACAAAGGAAATTGGCGGGACTCTTATTGAAGTATGTTCATCTTCAACCCGTATTCTAATTGATGCAGGATACCCACTTTTTCTGAATAATGAGCCGATTACAGACGATGTGGCTAAGAGATCTTATTCAGAACTGCTTGCACTGGGAGTTCTTCCGGACATTAAAGGATTATACGCGTGGGATTGGAAAGGCTTCGATGCAATTGTCATCTCTCATGCACATATTGACCACTATGGCCTCTTGAAATACATACATCCCTCAATTCCCGTGTATTTATCAGCTGGTACCGAAACGCTTATTCGCGTTTCACAATTATTCAAGATCTGTGAGAAGTTTACGCTGAATATGCGGCGCTTTACCATGTATGAACCGTTCGAAATCGGAGAATTTTCTATTAGGCCTTTCCTGATGGATCATTCGGCCTTTGATGCGGCGGCATTTGAGATATCGGATAAAGAAAAAACTATAATCTATACAGGCGACTTTCGAGGGCATGGCCGAAAGGCCGTGTGTCTTGACAGATTTATTGACAAAGCCAAGAAAGGCGCGTGCGCGCTTTTGACTGAAGGGACAATGTTCGGACGGCAGGATGAAGAAGTTATGACCGAGCAGGAACTTGAAGAACGGCTTATCAGTAAAATCAAGGACTTCAAAGGTCCGGTGTTATTTCAGTCATCAAGTCAGAACATTGACAGGCTTGTGAGCTTTTACCGGACAGCGGTAAAGCTTGATAGAATATTTGTTGTCGATGTCTATACTGCTAATGTATTATATGAACTCAGGCAGCTTGGAAATAATCATCTGCCTTATCCTTCCGGCGATTATCCGAATATTAAGGTATTCTACCCATATCGGCTTACACAAATGATTTTCAATGAAATAGGAGAGGAATACGCCAAACGTTTTTCGCCTTTCTACATTTCGAAAAACAATCTGAAAGCAAAGCAGAGCAATGTTGTTATGACTTGCCGCCCTTCAATGCGAACAGATATTGAAATTGCTGGCCTTCAAAACGGACTGTTTGTGTATTCACTATGGAGCGGATATCGTGATAACAAACATCAAAAGGAGTTTGAAAATTACTTAAATAGATCAGGTTTTATTATAGATGTGCTGCATACCAGCGGTCATGCTACCCCCTCTGAAATTCTCAGAATAATAACAGAGCTGGAGCCAAAACAGGTAATTCCTATACATACGATGGTGCCAGATGCGTTTATTGGCTTTACAGAAAATGTAGTTTTAAAAGAAGATGGCAAAACGTTTAGTTTATAGTATCTACTGTTATGCCAACTTAAATTCCACGGTTAGAGAATTATTCAAAATAGTAATATTTTTAAACATATTGATATGTTCCCACGAACCTCGGTTTTTTTAAAAAACAGATAAAAACCCATTGACATGTTCCCGTAAACGTAAGGTTCAAAAAATTAGCCCAAGACATCAATCCAAGCGGCTCGGGCCATGTTGAGTGCGTGGTATTGATGACAAATGTAAAAAACAAATAAGCGCCTGAAAAACGGCCTGAATACAGGGCTTTCAGGTGATTTCCATCTGCCGAAAATGTGCTTT
>DCDC01000059.1:0-5023 GCA_002316225.1 Firmicutes bacterium UBA1065
GCACTTACTTTGTCAATTCACCGTTTTTCTTTAAAGGCGGTCATTCCTTCTTTTTGGTCCGGGTGGGCAAAGCACAGGGCAAATAAATCCGCCTCAATTGCAATTCCTGTATCTATGTCCGTTTCAATACCCCTGTTCATTGCTTCTTTGGCGTATTTAATAGCTGTTTTGGAATTAGAAATAATTTTTTTGGCTAAAGCGTAAGTTTCTTCCATGAGGCTGTCCTTGCTTACCACCTTATTTACAAGTCCTATCCTGTATGCTTCCTCTGCGTCAATATAGCTGCCTGTGAATATTAATTCCTTGGCTCTTCCCAGGCCCACCAATCTTGGAAGCCTCTGGGTTCCCGAGAATCCCGGCGTAATTCCTAAGCCAACCTCCGGCTGGCCAAACTTTGCTTTTTCGGATGCTATTCTTAAGTCACAGGCCATGGCCAGTTCACAGCCTCCTCCCAAAGCATACCCGTTTACGGCTGCAATTACGACCTTGTCAAGCAATTCGATTTTTCTGAAAATTTTTGACCCTTCTTCGGCAAATTTCTTAGCTTCTTCAACGCTGAGCCCGGACATGTAAGCTATGTCTGCCCCTGCTACGAAGGCCTTCCCTTCCCCTGTAAGTACAATGATTGAAACATCTTTGTCATTGGAAGCTGCGTCAAAAGCAGCGTCCAGTTCTTTCAGAACTTCATCATTTAATGCGTTTAAGGTTTGAGGGTTGTTAATTTTGATTGTGCATATTCCTTCCCTTGTTTCCATTAAGAGGTTTTTAAATTCCATATATACACCATCCTTTATATTTTTCTATATTATTTTTGTTAAATCCCACATTTTTTCAAGCACGTACTTGACCTTGTATTTTTCTGCCAATTCAAGGGAATGTTTCTGCCAGCCCACAAGGGCCGGAATCACTTCCGCATTTAAGGCACACTCTATATCGAATTTGGAGTCGCCTACATATAGAGTATTTTCCTTCCTGCTGTTTAGTTCCTGCATTACTTTTATGAGGGGCTCCTTGTCAGGCTTGTGGTTTTTTACATCATCGGCAGTGACAATAACCCCAAAATACTTGTCTAAATCAAAATTCTTCAGGGCTTCAAGGGTGGAAGTTTTTAGTCTCGAAGTAGCAATGCCCATTTTTATTCCCTTCTCATGCAAATATTTTACGGTTTCCGGCACGGTGTTATAGAGGCTAACTTCCTTGTCGAATCTCCCAACCTGGTATTCCCTGTAGCTTTTCAAGACATCTTCCAATTTAAAACCGCTGAAATCCCGCTTCAAGGTTTTTTCCAGCGGCTCTCCGAAGGTGCTCAAAATATAATCCACATCGCATTTACCGTCATAATATTTGCAGTAAATGTGCTTAAAGGAATTAATTATTAAATTGTTGGTATCCGCCAATGTTCCGTCGAAATCAAATATTACCGTATCAATCATTTTTGCTCCTGCTTTTCTTCATGCTCAAACCTATTCTTTGTCTTTCCTTGTCTATGCTGATTATAGTTACGTTGACAATGTCTCCCACCTGTACCACTTCCATGGGATTTTTGATATATTTATCGCTCATTTCCGACAGGTGAACCAAGCCGTCCTGTTTTACCCCTATGTCCACAAAGGCTCCGAAGTCAACAACGTTCCTTACAGTTCCCGTGAGCATCATTCCAACCTTCATGTCATCAAAGCTCAAAACATCGCTCCTGAAAACTACCTTTGGCATTTCGTCACGCGGGTCCCTGCCGGGTTTTTTAAGTTCTCCTATAATATCCGTCAATGTAGGCAGGCCCACATTTAATTCTTCTGCCAGGACCTTTATCCTGTCATTTATCTTTTCCTTCGGGGATTTTTTGTCTTCCTTGAAGCTAATCTGGGAAAGGGCTTCAAGTCCTTTAAGCCTTGTATTTTTAGCCGTGATTTTTACTTTATTGTCTTCTTTTACAGGAATATTCAGTATCCTTTCATTTATATCCTTCAATGACCCGCTTCTTAAGTCTTCAATCGTATAACCCAATTTTTTGAGAAGTTTTCCTGCAATTTCATATGCTTCGGGGTGGACGGCCGTCTTATCCAGGGGGTTGTCTCCATCGGTAATCCTTAAAAAGCCCGCACACTGCTCAAAAGCTTTTTCACCAAGCATTTTTACCTTCAAAAGCTCTTGGCGGTTTTTGAATTTCCCGTTTTCCTCCCTGTGTTTGACCAAATTCCTGGCTATTGCTTTTGTTATTCCCGACACATATTGAAGCAATGCGGGAGAGGCCGTGTTAAGGTCAACCCCTACGCTGTTTACACAATCTTCCACAACTCCGTCAAGCTCCTGGCCAAGCTTTGTCTGGTTGACGTCATGCTGGTACTGGCCTACCCCAATGCTCTTGGGGTCTATCTTAACCAATTCGGCAAGGGGGTCCTGGAGTCTTCTTCCGATTGAAATAGCCCCTCTTATGGTTACATCAAGGTCTGGGAATTCTTCCTGGGCCAGTTTTGAAGCCGAATATACTGAAGCCCCTGCCTCGCTTACTATCGTATAATGTACTTTTTTGGGGAAGGTATATTTGGAAAGCATGTCTGAAACAACCATTTCAGTTTCCCTTGATGCCGTCCCGTTACCTATTGCAATGACATCTATATCATACTTTTTGATAAGGTCAGCCATAAGCTTTTGTGATTCTTCAACTTCGTTCCTGGGCTCATTGGGGTACATTACCCCTTGTTCCAGGAACTTGCCCGTTTCGTCAAGGACGGTTAATTTGCATCCTGTCCTGAAGCTGGGGTCAATGGCAAGGACTCTCACGTCCTTTACGGGAGGAACCATCAAAAGGTTTTTTGTGTTTTTGCCGAAGACCTTAATTGCTTCGTCTTCAGCCCTTTCCGTAAGCATGGCCCTGACTTCTCTTTCAATGGAAGGAGCAATGAGTCTTTTATAGCTGTCCTGGATTGCAGCCAGGTATAAGTCTGTGGTTATTGCCTTATCGTTTGTAATTTCTTTAGATATTAAGTAGCTGATAATTTTCTCATCCGGTGTATTTAATCTTACCTTTAATTTCTTTTCCTTTTCCCCCCTGTTGATGGCAAGAATCCTGTGATTTGCAATTTTCTTAACCGGTTCTTCAAATTTATAGTACATTTCATAAACGGTTTTTTCTTCCTCATCAACAGCTTCCGATATTAATACGGCTTCATTTATGTAGGCTTCCCTTATATATTTTCTGTAATCGGCATTATCGGACACAATTTCGGCTATAATGTCGCAGGCCCCTTCATAGGCTTCTTTAACATTATTCACGCCTTTTTCTTCATCAACGAAGGGACTTGCTATCTGGTCAAGATCCTCATCATTAATATTCTGTGCAAGTATGATTTGGGCAAGGGGTTCCAAGCCCTTCTCCTTGGCCTTGGATGCCCTTGTTGATTTCTTCTGCTTGTAGGGTCTGTACAGGTCTTCGACCCTCTGAAGGACATCCGCCCTTAGTATTTCATTTTTTAGTTCCTCGGTTAGTTTCCCCTGCTCTTCAATCAGGCGGATGACTTCTTCTTTTCTCAGCTCCAAGTTTCTTAAGTAGGTGAGTCTTTCGAACAAATCCCTCAATACCACGTCGTCCAGGGAGCCTGTCTGCTCCTTTCGGTACCTTGCTATGAAAGGTATGGTATTGCCTTCATCAATGAGTTTAACCGTGTTTTCAACCTGGTAGGGTTTTAATTTAAATTCTTCGCATAAAATTTTATTGATATCTACCATATTTCTCTCCCTAATGTTTGTCTCTTGAGATCCTTCGCTTAGGCTCAGGATTTCAGGTCTATCTTTCCCTTGACTTCATTTTCAAATATTCGTTAATAAACATGTCAATATTGCCGTCCATGACCGCCTGGACGTTTCCTGTTTCTGCATTTGTCCGGTGGTCCTTCACCATGCTGTAGGGGTGAAACACATAGGACCGTATCTGGCTTCCCCATGCGATTTGATTGTATTTTCCCTGTATATCTTCTATTTTTTCCTTGTTTTCAAGCTTCTTGATTTCCAGGAGCTTTGATTTCAGCATGTTCATGGCGGTTTCCTTGTTACTGTGCTGGGACCTCTGGTTCTGGCAGGAAACTACTATACCTGTCGGTATGTGGGTTATTCTTATGGCCGAATCGGTAGTATTAACGTGTTGTCCTCCGGCACCGCTGGACCGGTAAGTGTCGATTCTTATATCCGATTCATTTATCTCAATTTCATTATCATCTTCAATCTCAGGTATCACATCCACCGATGCAAAGGATGTATGTCTTCTGTTTGATGCATCAAAGGGGGAAATTCTGACCAGCCTGTGAACTCCCTTTTCGGATTTCAAATATCCGTAGGCATTTTCCCCTTCAACATGAATGGTAACACTTTTAATACCGGCTTCCGTATCGGTTTGCATATCATATATGTCCATCTTGTAACCCTTGGACTCTATCCACCTGGTGTACATCCTTAAAAGCATCTCCGCCCAGTCCTGGGCCTCCGTACCTCCCGCCCCGGCATGTATGGACAAAATTGCGTTGTTTGCGTCGTATTCATCGCTTAAGAGAGTTACCAGTCTCGCATTTTCCAGATCCTCTTCAGTTTGATCCATGCTTTTCAAGAGGTCCGGCACCTGGCTTTCGTCATCTTCTTCCTTTATCAGTTCAACCAGGAGCTCAATGTCCTCGACCTCTTGTTTTAATTTATTGAATTCCTCTATCTTATTTGTATTGTGCTTTAGTTTTTGTGATACTTTTTGAGCCTTTTCCTGGTCGTTCCAGAAATCCGGCTCCTGCATTTGCAGTTCCAAGGCCCTGTTTTCTTCCCTCAACTTTTCCAAGTCAAAGGGAACCACCAACCTCGTTTAATATATCATTGAACTTTTTGATTCTTTCTCCTATTTCGTACCAATCAATCAAACTATCATCTCCTTTTTTCTTATTATTTATTGGATCGTGAGCGGATCATACATCCCTTTTCGAAAAATAATAAAAATATTAAGCGAACATTTGCAGGACACGAATGTAATTCTTAGCGAATGAAGGTT
>DCDC01000059.1:5123-47647 GCA_002316225.1 Firmicutes bacterium UBA1065
TTAGCGAATGAAGGTTAAAAATCCGTTAAGCAGCTTGCGTTGTTTGAGCGGAGCGAGTTCGCAAGCTGTAGGATTTTTTGTCGGAATGAGCTTTAGAATTACTCGTGGCCGAAACCGTGAGCGGATATTTTTATTATTTTATATTTTATTATTTTTCATTTGCTCCGCAGCACTTTTTATATTTCTTCCCGCTTCCGCAGGGACATGGATCATTTCTGCCCACTTTCTTTTCTTTTTTAACCAGCGGCTGAATCTTTCCTCCCGTGTTATCCCCGTCTCCTCCGCTAACAGACGTAATTTTTGCAACCTGTTTACGCTGGAGTTTTTCCTGAGGTCTTACCCTCATCAGCATTTTCACCGTGTCTTCCTGAATGGCCCCAATCATTTCTTCGAACATGTCAAAGCCTTCAATCTGATAAGCCCTTACAGGATCTTCATTTCCTACGGCTCGTAGACCGATTCCCTGCTTCAGCTGGTCCATGGCGTCGATGTGGTCCATCCATTTTGTATCTACATTCCTAAGAAGGACGATTCTTTCCACTTCTCTGAAGGTTTCTTCCCCAAACTCGGCTTCCAGCCTTGCATAATGCTTGTCAACAGCGGTTCTCACCCTTTGCCTCAAGTCTTCTCTGCTTAAGCCTTCAGGTTTTATCCCGTCAAAGCTGATTATGATGGAGAAGGTTTCTGCCACAGACTTTACAAAACCGTTTAAATCCCAGTACTCATTATATTTTTCTTCGTTTGTATACATGTTGATACCCTTGTCTATGAGGGAATCAATCATGTTGGATATATATTCTTTTAAATTCTCCCCGAAAAGCACCCTTCTTCTTTCCGAATAGATAACTTCTCTCTGCTTATTCATTACATTGTCATACTGAAGGACATGCTTTCTGATTTCAAAGTTCCTGCCTTCGACCCTGGCCTGGGCTGTTTCGATGGTCTTTGTGAGCATGCCTGCTTCCAGGGGCTCATCTTCCGGCATTTTCAAGGTTTCTATCAGGGCCTTGACCTTGTCGCCGGCAAAGAGTCTCATCAAGTCATCTTCCAAGGATATATAGAACCTGGACGAGCCGGGGTCTCCCTGCCTGCCTGAACGACCTCTCAACTGGTTATCGATACGCCTTGATTCATGGCGCTCGGTGCCGATGATGTGGAGGCCTCCTGCCTCTATAACCTTTTGTTGCTCATCTTTCAATTCGTTTCTTGACTCTTCCAGAAGCTGCTTGTAAACCTTTCGGGCTTCAATTATTTCAGGGTCGTCTGTTTCGTTGAATCCGTCTGCTTGGGCAATCAGCTCATCGGGAAAGCCCTTTGCCCTCATCTTGTGTTTAGCAATAAATTCGGGATTTCCTCCAAGAACAATATCGGTTCCTCTTCCCGCCATATTGGTTGCTATTGTTACGGCACCAAGACGTCCTGCCTGGGCTACTATTTCCGCTTCCTTTTCGTGATGCTTAGCATTTAATACTTCGTGCTTGATTCCTTGCTTTTTCAGCAGCCTGCTTAGGATTTCGGATTTCTCTATGGAAATGGTACCTACCAGTATAGGCTGGCCTGTCTTGTGCCTTTCCACGATTTCATCAATAACGGCTTTGAACTTGGCCGCTTCCCCCTTGTAAACAACATCCTGCAAGTCCTGCCTTATAACGGGCTTGTTGGTGGGAATTTCTATAACATCAACTCCGTAAATTTCACGGAATTCATTTTCTTCAGTCTTTGCGGTACCTGTCATACCGGACAGCTTTTTGTACATTCTGAAGTAATTCTGGAATGTTATGGTTGCAAGGGTCCTGGTTTCTTTTCTTATTTCTATGCCTTCCTTGGCTTCGATTGCCTGGTGGAGGCCGTTGGAATACCTCCTGCCGTACATAATTCGGCCGGTAAACTCATCAACTATCAAAACTTCCCCGTCTTTAACGATGTAGTCGATATCCCTCTTCATGGTATGATGGGCTTTCAAGGCCTGATTTATGTGATGGCTTATTTCCATGTTTTCCTGGTCGGCAAGATTTTCTATATTGAAGAATCTTTCCGCCTTCTCTATACCCCTTGCGGTAAGGGTTACATTTCTTGCTTTTACGTCATGGATGAAATCAACGGTTTCATCTTCTTCAACATCGCCCATTATATAGTCCATTTTTGTCTTCTTTTCTTCGGGCATCTGGGTTTTTCCCTTCAAAGTAAGGACAAAGCTGTTGGCCAGCTGATAAAGGTCAGTTGACTTTTCCCCTTCGCCGGAAATAATAAGGGGGGTTCTGGCTTCATCAATAAGGATGCTGTCAACCTCGTCTATGATGCAGAAATTTAAATCTCTTTGAACCAGGTCTTCCTTATGGATGGCCATGTTGTCTCTTAAGTAATCAAAACCAAACTCATTGTTGGTTCCATAGGTGATATCCGACCTGTAGGCATTTAATCTTTCTTCTTTGCTTATGCCGTGGACTATGCATCCAACGGATAAGCCCAGAAAATTATGCACCTTTCCCATCCAATCGGCGTCACGTCTTGCCAGGTAATCATTTACCGTCACCACATGGACTCCCTTGCCTTCCAGGGCATTCAAATAAACAGGCATGGTTGAAACCAAGGTTTTTCCTTCTCCTGTTTTCATTTCGGCAATTCGGCCCTGGTGAAGGACTATAGCTCCTATAATCTGAACGGGATAATGCTTTTGGCCCAAAACCCTCCATGCCGCTTCTCTAACAACGGCAAAGGCTTCCGGCAGGATATCGTCCAAGGATTCGCCATTGGCAAGTCTTTGTTTGAATTCAGGGGTTTTGGCCTTGAGTTCGCTGTCAGTCAAGGATTCCATGGTTTTTTCCAAAGACAGGATCCTGTCTACCAAGGGCTGTATTCTTTTTATTTCTTTTTCGCTGTATGAACCAAATATTTTTTCTAATAATTTCATCTCTTATCCTTCCATATCATTTAAGAGAGCAGAAGTAGCCGGCCGTATAGCCCGAGCTCCATGCCCACTGGAGGTTGAAGCCCCCGCAGTCTCCGTCAACATCAAGGATTTCTCCGGCGAAATACAAACCCTTCACCTTCAACGACTCCAAGGTTTTTGGATTGACTTCCGTAAGTCTCACTCCCCCCGCCGTTGATTGAGCCTGCTGCCATGAATTATGTCCGGTAACCTCAAACTTCCACTCTTTTAAAATATCTATTATTTTATAAATTTCTTTCTTGTTTAATTTACCGCATGATCTGTCAAGGTCATCGAAGCCTGCTTCATATAAAACCACAGGAATAAGCTTTTTGTTGATAAAGCCTACCATTGAATCTTCCAGGGTCTTATGGCCAAGCTTAATGAACCTGTCCTGAAGAATTTCATAAAGCTCTATCTTTGAAAGTGCGGGAAACACATCCAGGCTTATGAAAGGCTTGTTTTCTTTATTTAATTCTTCAATAACCTTCCTGCTTATTTGCAGGATTGGAGGTCCCGATATGCCGTAATCGGTAAAAAGTATTTCCCCTTCTTCTTTCCTTATGAGTCTGTCCCCGGCATAAGCTTTTACAAGGCCGTCAAATTTTATTCCTGCAAGCCTTTTAAAATATTTTCCGCTTAATTTCAACTGAACAAGGGCAGGAAAGGGTTCAACAATATCATGGCCAAAGGATTTGGCTATTTCATATCCCTTTCCGTCAGAACCAAACTGGGGACTTGCCTTTCCTCCCGTTGCCAGGATGACCCTGTCTGCGGTAACCGTATCATTTCCAATGATACTAAAAATACCTTTGTTTTTTCTTAAAGCTGTAACATTAAAGTCGGTTACTTCATCAACCTTAAGCCTCTTTAGTTCATATCTTAAAACATCCAAAAGGCTTGATGCCTGGAGGGAATTCGGATATACCCTGCCATTTTCATCAACATAGGGAAAAATCCCCAAGTCCTCAAAAAAGCTTAAGGTCTTCTCAAGGTCAAAAAAATTCATTACTTCATCCGTAAGGTGCAAATCATTTGAATGATAGCATGCCTTTGACAGGTTCATGTTGGTATAATTGCCCCTGCCGTTGCCGGTTGCCAGAATTTTTTTGCCCACCCTGTTCATTTTTTCATATACAGTAACCTGAGCACCGTTTCTGGCCGCAGCTATGGCGGCCATCAGGCCTGATGCCCCTCCGCCTATTACAGCTATTTTCATATTTATTCCTGTTCCTTGAAAGGTTTATATGTTTTAAGTATTTGCTCTGCAACTTTAAGGCCGTCAATTGCCGCCGACATTATTCCTCCCGCATAGCCGGACCCTTCCCCGCATGGGTAGATTCCTTTTATGCTTGCCTGCATTTCACTGTTTCTTGTTATTCTTACAGGGGAAGATGTCCTGGTTTCCACACCCGTAAGGATTGCGTCCGGCCTGTCAAAGTTCGCCAGCAGCTTTCCAAAGGCCGTTATCCCTTCGGCTATGCTTTCGCATACATAATCGGGCAGGCAATCCCACAGGTTTGCAAAAGTACACCCGGGCCTGTAGGTAGGATATATTTCCCCAAAGGAGGCGGAAATCTTTTTTTCCTTGAAATCCTTGAACAACTGAACCGGAGCCCTGTAATTTCCTCCCCCGGCTTCATAGGCTTTCCTCTCCCAATATCTTTGGAATTCAACTCCTGCCAAAGGAGCTTCCAAACCTCCGAAATCCTCGGGACTTATCTGGACAACAATTGCCGAATTTGCATTTTCCAAATCCCTGTCGTAAAAGCTCATACCGTTTGTGATAACTCCCCCTTCTTCAGAAGAAGAAGCGGTTACGACTCCTCCGGGACACATGCAAAATGTATAGACACTTCTTCCATTTTTGCTTTTATGAACAAATTTATAGTCAGCAGGCCCCAGGAGGGGGTTGCCTGCCATTTCTCCGTACTGGGCTTCGTTTATCATTTTTTGAGGGTGCTCGATCCTTAAGCCGATTGCAAAGGGTTTTGCCTCAAGCTTCAATTTGCTGTTGAGCATTTCAAAGGTGTCTCTTGCACTGTGGCCGATGGCAAGAACCAAAACGTCGGTTTCGATAATGTCGTTTTCAGTGATAATGCAGTAAACCGCATCATCCTTAATCATTATGTCCGTTAAACATTCCTCGAACCTGAAGGTTCCTCCTAAGCTTATTATTTTCTTTCTTATATTTACTATAACATTTCTCAGAAGGTCTGTTCCTATATGAGGCTTATTTACATATGCAATTTCCGCCGGAGCACCTGCCTCGATCATTTCTTCCAGTACCTTCTTGCCTCTTTTGGACCTGTCTTTAATCAAGGTGTTGAGTTTTCCGTCGGAAAAAGTTCCTGCCCCTCCTTCACCGAACTGGATGTTGGACCTCACATTTAAAATGCCGTCCTTCCAAAATTTTTCCACATCCTTGACCCTGTCTTCAACCATCCTGCCTCTTTCCAGGATTATAGGCCTGTAGCCCTTTTCGGCCAGAAGCAGGGCACAAAAAAGTCCCGCAGGACCACTTCCAACCACAACAGGCCGGTTATTCAGCTCCTTTTCTCCGGTTACTTCAACATCATAGATGAAGGGCTCCACCAGGGATACATTGGTATTTCTTTTTGAAATTTTTACATTCTTGTAAGTTTCCACGTCCAAAGCGTAGATAAACAATATTTCATCTTTTTTCCTTGCATCTATGGATTTTCTGAAAATAGAAACATCCTTTATGTCCTCTTTTTTTATTCTTAAAGCCTCTGCCGCTTTTATCCATAAGTCATCTTCCTTATGGTCTATGGGCAGCTTAACCTGTTGAATCCTATACATAGGTACACCTCTTTATCTTTCAGTCATTAATGTCGGGTCCTTTGATTCGTTAACATTATTCATTATACCATATATAATGAAATATTCTATGTAAAATTTTGAAATGTAAATATACACAACACAAATGTTGGCAGCTTTCGCTGCCACCCCTCTGCCCTTTTTATATGCCCTTATCTTCTATAGGACTGGACATGATTATATATGTTTCCGTATGTCCGTATGCTTGTATCTTCCCCACCAATTCTTCCAAATGGGCCATTTCTCTCAAATATGCTTTCATTATCATGCTGTGGGGCCCCGTAACATGGTGACATTCCACTATTTCTTCAGAGCCCTTGGCAAATTGTAAAAAACCTTCCTGGTTTTCAGGTTTTATGGATGCATTTATCAATACGCTTATGGGCTTGCCCACCTTGGTATTGTTTATAACAGCCTTGTAGCGCTCAATCACTCCTGTTTCTTCCAATCTCCTGACCCTTTCTGCTACGGCCGGAGGACTTAAGGATACTTCCTTGCCTAAATCTTTCATGGAAATTCTTCCGTCGTGCTGGAGGATGCTTATAATTTTCAGATCTGTTTGATCCATTTTACACCACCTTATAAAATTAAGTATAATATAAAAACTTCTAATTTTATTAGCGCAAATCCCTTGTAATTATTATTTAAAATATGTACAAATCCATTATAGCATGATATTATAAAAAAGCAACATTTCCATCGTCATTTTCTAAATTCGCCCCAAACATTCAAATTATTATTTACAATATAAAAATTTTATGATTATATTTTTATTATCAAAATATTTTATATTCAAAATAATATAAAGCTTATTATTATTTAGTATATCATACATACGTTCAATATATCAAGAAAAGATAATACTAACAAAATAAATGTCTCTATAAACTATACGGATTTCATTATTATATAAAAAAATAAATATTCCTTTTAGCAAAAGGCCAAGATAGGTTTTACTTAATATTACTAAAAAGGAGGAAATATGACAAAGTTAAAAATCACTGAAACATCTCTGAGAGACGGACACCAGTCATTGATAGCAACAAGGCTAACAACCGATGAAATACTGCCCGTTCTGTCTGAAATGGACAAGGCAGGCTATTATTCCATGGAAGTATGGGGAGGGGCTACATTCGATACCTGCCTCAGGTATTTAAATGAAGACCCTTGGGAAAGGCTGAGGAAAATAAGGGCTTATATAAAAAACACCAAGCTTCAGATGCTTTCAAGGGGTCAAAATATATTAGGCTATAAGAATTATCCGGATGATATCGTGGAAAAGTTCCATAAAAACGCAATATATGAGGGAATTGATATAGTCAGGGTTTTTGATGCCCTTAACGATATAAGAAATTTAAGAAAGACCATAGAAACGGTAAAGGCGGAAGGAGCCCACTGTCAGTGCGCCATATCCTATACAACGAGTCCGGTACATACCAAAGATTATTACCTTAAATTAATAAAGGATTTTGAAAACGCCGGTGCCGATTCCATATGCATCAAGGACATGTCAGGTATACTGCTTCCTTTTGACGCTTATGAATTGATTAAGGCCATAAAGAAGGTTACCAAGCTGCCTTTGGAGCTTCACACCCACTGCACCGGAGGTATAGGTGAAATGACCATGTTAACGGCGGTTGAAGCAGGCATTGACATTGTTGACACTGCCATATCACCCTTGTCCTCGGGGACTTCCCAGCCTGCAACGGAATCTCTTTGCCTGGCCTTACGGGGAACGGAAAGAGATCCTGAGCTGAATCTCAACAGTTTAAACGATATTGCTGATTATTTCAAAGATGTAATGAAAAAATACGAAGAAAACGGAACCTTGAACGTAAAGGTCCTCATGACCGATCCCAAGGCCCTGATATATCAAATACCGGGAGGTATGCTTTCAAACCTTTTGGTACAGATGAAATCCCTAAATGCTCTTGACAAGTACCAGGAGGTTTTGGAAGAAGTGCCGAGAGTAAGAAAAGACTTAGGATATCCGCCCCTTGTTACCCCCCTTAGCCAAATGGTTGGGGCTCAAGCCGTCTTCAACGTTGTTTCAGGCAAAAGGTACAATATAATACCTACCGAAATAAGGAATTATGTGAGAGGCATGTACGGAAGGCCTGCTGCCCCCATATCCGATGAAATAAAAAGGCTCATCATAGGAAACGAAGAAGTTATTACTGTTCGGCCTGCAGACCTTTTGGAGGACAGCTATGACCGCCTCAAGGAAGAAATAGGGTGCCTGGCTCAATCAGAGCAAGACGTTTTGTCCTATGCCCTCTTCCCCCAAGTTGCAAAAAGCTTCTTTGAAAAAAGAACCCAAAACATAAGTTTAGGGTCCCATTAAAGGTTTTTGAGCTGGTTTTGCATCAACACACCGACTATTTCGGCAAATCTGTCAGGATTATATATACGGGCAAAATTGTGTCCGTATATTTTTTTTGCCGTCGACAGGTCTTCATCTTCTCCCGTAAAGACGCAGAGGACAGAGTTGCCGTTATTTATGCCTTTTTTTACTTCAAAAGCCGTATCTATTATGCCGGTTGCTCCTGCATACTTGGTCTGCTCCTGCCTGGCCCCTGTATCGGGGACGCACTGGGTATCATTTGGCCTGCAATCGGAAAGAACGATGAGAATCTTTTTGAAGTAGCCGCTGCCTTCCATCATGTGCAAGGCCGTTCTAATTGCCAACCCGTCCCGGTTGCAGCCTGTTGTCTTGTAATTGAATATTGCATCGTTTTTATCCGTTTCTTCATAATCCCGGTAAAGGTTTATGACTGTAAAGTTTCTTAAGCTTGAGAACGAATATACCTTGACCGGAATCTGGCACCGGGTGAAAGCTTCGGCAATGATATAGGCTTCAGCTGCAATTGTTTCCTGTCTCTCATGCTGGGATGCGGATGCATCAAGCAAAATATCAACGGATAAATTTCCGATGTCGTTATTGTAAACTTTCGTAAAAACCTTCTTGTCATTTAAATAGACATTTCTCCAAATTTTTGGGGCATTGAGCCTGCCTGCTTCGGATTTGCCTGTATAGGACTCGAAATAAGCAAGCATTGTGTTCCTTATCCGGTTTGTAAGCTTTGAAATGCTGTTCTTGTATTTTATATAATTGGAATTGAAATGCTCCAAATTGATTTCCCTTTGTTCTTTCAATGCCTTATGGTAGTATAAGGCATTGGAGTCATTTTCAAACTCCTGGTCGAATTCTCCCCTGGTGAAATGGAGGTGGGTATTTTTGTGGTTGCCGGTGCAAAGGGTCCGTTCCATTAAATGGGTTTTTTGTTCGGTCAAAATCGATGCACCGAAATATTTTCGTATATAAAGCCTTTCCGAATCGTCTTTCTTTTCAGCCTTGACTTTCTTTACGGGCTTTTTGTCTTCTTTCTGTCTTATTTCTTCATAATAAACATCCCTTGATGTTTCGGCAGAATCCATATAGAGGGCTTTCATGGTTTCCAGGTCCATATCACTAAGTTGTTCTTCATCCCCCTGCTGGACCTGCTTTTGTATTCTTACTTTGCCTTTACCGGCCTTTACTTCATATTGGCCGTAGTTGAACCTGAAATATTTCTTGATTATCAGGTTCATTTTTGAAATTATTTCTTCCGTTGAAGCATCCCCGAAATCAAGGTCGTTTAATATATTAAGGGCATTCATGCTTATCCGTGGAGACTTACCTAAAGCCCTTGCGAAATGAGCATTTACCAGCACATTTAATAAATTATCATCGAATGCTTCCGTTTCCCCCGCCAAAACTTTTTTTGCGTAGTTTTTCCTTAAGCTGTGTAAAACCGGCCTTTCTTTTTTTCCTTTATCATAGGCACACTTTTCTAAACCCAGCCAAAACAGATTTTCATAAAATTCATGCTGGCTGTCCGTCTTAAGATGATTAAAGAAGGCCCTCAGCAAGGTGTAGTCATAGTACTTGTTAACGGCACCTATTATATAGTTCCAGTATATATCTGCCTGACCCTTTTCATCATAAGCCTTGAACTGGGGCTGGAAGGAATAGTCATCGGATGCATTCCAAATAATATTTAAGGCTCTTTTATCGTCTAAAGCCAAGTTGTTCCTAATCACCTGAAAATATCATTCCTTCCTAAGTTATCAGCTATCCTGAGCCGTATTACATCCTCAACCAGGGTACGCTCAAAGTCATCAAATGACTTGTTGGCAATGCCCATCTGGAGGGCTTTAAGGGGAGCCAGTCCCTTATCCATCAAATTAATGGAAGCCAAGAGACCCCTTAAATCTACAGACTTGGTAGAAATCTCAGAATTTTCGCTCTTTAGCTGTAAATCCTTGAATAGTCCCGCAAACTGGTCCACATATTCCTCCCTTAAGTGAGGGTATTCATTTTTGAGTAACTTCCTTAAATTCTCATTTGAAATATTAGGCATGTTTATTACCATGAAACGGGATGTCAAGGCTTCGTTCAACTCCCTTGTGCCAGCATAACCGTAATTCATGGTGGCTATGAAGCGGCTTGCATCATCTATGTTAATTTTATCGTAGCCGGGCACGTCTATGATTCTCCTGTAGTCCAAGGTGGCATGCAGAACTGCCACGGAATCATTCTTTGCCATATTTATTTCATCCAGTACGCCAAAACCGCCCCATTTTGCACATTCATAGATGGGGCCGTTCCTGAATACAACCTGGCCTCCTTCAAAGGTGTCAGTCCCTATCAATGATGTTGAGTCGGTATTTACATGGAATGATATATCCCATTTGGGCCTGCCGAAGGCTGCCGACAAGTTCTCTGCCAGCACATTCTTACCCGTGGCCTTGGACCCTACCAGCAAGAGGTTTTCCCCGCAAAGGAGGGCAGTGATTGCTGCTTCCCAGACATCATTGCCGTAGTAGTTGTATTTTGGCTTTGGTATCCTGTATTCCATCTTGGGTTCTACCTTGTAAAACTCTCTGAACTTTTCAATATCCTTTATCAGGTTTTCGTTTATTCCTTCTTTTCTTAAAAATTCTAACATTTTTCCTCCATTGATCTTTGTAATTGTCATACTGATGAGATCCTTCGCTTCGCTCAGGATGACACTCTTCTTTTTATTGTTATTTCTATCTGAACAAGATTTCCATAACTTGTCTTATATTATTAACGGGAATAATTTCCATACTTTTTATCTCTTTTGAAATATCGGCATTGGCTTCTGCTATGACCGCCCTTTCAAAACCCATTTTTTTGGCTTCCAGGAGTCTTTTTTCAATGGAATTTACTCCCCTTATTTCTCCCGTAAGCCCTACTTCCCCTATGAGGACGGTTTTAAAATCAACGGGGATTTCCTTGAAGCTTGAAGCCAGGGCACATAGTATGGCCAAGTCGCATGCCGGTTCCTTGATTTGCAGCCCTCCGGTAACATTGATAAATATGTCTGAGCTTTGAATCGAGAGGCCTGCCTTTTTTTCCAAAACTGCAATCAGCATGGAAGCCCTGTTTTTATCAATCCCCGTGGTCACCCTGTTGGCAAAGCCAACCGGAGAATATGTTACCAAGGCCTGTATTTCTATAAGTACCGGCCTGGTTCCTTCCATGGCTGCGGTAACTACCGTCCCGTATGCGTCAAGAGGCCTTCCCTTCAAGAATACCTCGGAAGGATTTTCAACTTCTATAAGACCCCTGTCCCTCATTTCAAAGATTCCTATTTCATTGGTTGACCCGAACCGGTTTTTAACCGCCCTTAAAATCCTGTATGAAAAATGCCTTTCCCCTTCAAAGTACAGGACCGTGTCAACCATGTGCTCAAGGACCCTGGGCCCCGCAATGGCGCCGGACTTTGTAACATGACCTACTATGAAGGTTGCCATATTTCTTGTTTTAGTCATCCCCATGACCATTGAAGTAACTTCCCTTACCTGGGTTACACTGCCCGGGGCACTGGGGATTTCAGGTGAATATATGGTCTGAATGGAATCAAGCACAAGCAAATCAGGCTTTTCTTTTTCTACATATTCAATAATTATGTCAATATTGGTTTCAGCAAGTATATAGAGCTCGCCTTCTCCGATTCCCAACCTGTCTGCCCTTATTTTTATCTGCTCCCCCGATTCTTCTCCGGAAACATAGAGGACCTTTAAATTTTGTTTTGAAGCATGGTCAGCAACCTGCAAAAGAAGGGTTGACTTGCCTATGCCGGGATCTCCCCCTACCAATATCAGGGAGCTTTTTATAATTCCCCCTCCCAAAACCCTGTCCATTTCCATGCTGCCTGTGGAGATTCTTTCTTTTTTGGTTGAGGTAATATTATTTATTTTTTCTACTATGCCCTTGCTGATGCCTCTTTGGCTCTTGGGGTCATTCCCCTTGCTTTCAAATTCCTCAACAAAGGTATTCCATGCATCACAAGCGGGACATCTTCCCAGCCACTTGGCCGTTTCATATCCGCATTCCTGGCAGACAAATTTGGATTTTACCTTGGCCATGATTCACCTGCTTTCTCTTTTCATTTTCCAAATAACTATAACGCAAAAGCCATGGCCTGTCAATGCAATTATGAGGGCACCCTCACCCTCGGGGCTTCCTCATTCCCAAAAAAAAATTACAAAAATTATTATTGACAGGGGGGGTGGGGGTATGTATAATATAAGCTGTTTGAGAGTTTAGTAATTTTAAACTTCAAGTTTAGTGAAAAAGCGAGGTTTTTATGAATATAGGAGAGAACATAAAAAGGCTGAGAGTTGCCAATTCCCTTACCCAGCAGGAGTTGGCCGACAGGTGTGAATTGACCAAAGGTTATATTTCACAGCTTGAGAGAGATTTGACTTCACCATCCATAGCGACCCTGACGGACATACTGGAGTGCCTGGGTACGGATTTGGGAACTTTTTTTAACGAGGCAGTGGACAATAAAATAGTGTTTAAAAGTGATGATGTATTTGTAAAAGAAACAGAAGACAATTACACCATAAACTGGATTGTTCCCAATGCTCAGAAGTATAAGATGGAACCCATATTGGTGGAGCTTGGAAGCGGAAGCAAAACCAAGGCCGATGAACCTCATGAAGGAGAGGAATTCGGTTATGTTTTGAACGGCTCCATAATTTTGTATTATGGAAATCAAATGTATAAGGTTAAAAAAGGCGAGTCTTTTTACATTAAGGCAAACAAGACTCATTATATAGAAAATGCGGGAAAAACCACAGCGCGTGTACTCTGGGTAAGTTCTCCGCCGTATTTTTAGTCAGGAGGCAAAAATGGATAATGCAATAATTCAACTAAACCATATAACCAAAAAATTTGACGGAGAAATTGTTCTTGACGATATTACCTTGTCTGTCAAGGAAAATGAATTCGTCACTTTTTTGGGTCCAAGCGGGTGCGGAAAAACAACAACTCTCAGAATTATAGGTGGATTCGAAAGACCTGATGAAGGCGAGGTTTATTTTGACGGCCAGCTGATTAATGACATACCTCCCTTCAAGAGACAGCTGAATACCGTATTTCAAAAATATGCTTTGTTTCCACATTTAAATGTTTACGAAAACATAGCATTTGGTCTGAGAATTAAGAAAATGGACGAAAAGACCATTTCAGCCAAGGTTGAAAGGATGTTGGAGCTTTTCAATCTCAAAAATTACGGCAAGAGAAGGATAGACCAGTTAAGCGGAGGTCAGCAGCAGCGTATTGCCATAGCCAGGGCTTTGGTAAATGAGCCCAAGGTACTGTTGCTGGATGAGCCCTTGGGGGCTTTGGATTTAAAGCTAAGAAAGGAAATGCAGCATGAGCTTAAGGCAATGCAGAAGCAGCTTGGCATCACCTTTATATATGTAACTCACGACCAGGAAGAGGCCCTGACCATGTCAGATACCATAGTTGTCATGAATGAAGGCATCATTCAGCAGATGGGCAGTCCCATCGATATATACAACGAACCGGAAAATGCCTTTGTTGCTGACTTTATCGGCGAAAGCAACATCTTGGACGGGGTCATGATCGATGATTACTTGGTTGAGATCTTAGGTAAAAAATTTGAATGCCTGGATTCGGGATTTGGCAGAGGAGAAGAAGTTGATGTTGTTATTCGACCCGAGGACCTGGACCTGACTCCTGCCGGCGAAGGAAAATTGGAAGGAATCGTAAAATCCGTCATATTTAAGGGTGTTCATTATGAAATGGACATTGAGGCCAACGGTTATGAATTCCTGGTTCACTCGACGGATATGGCTCCCGTAGGTACTAGTGTGGGTCTTACCCTGACCCCTGATGATATTCACATTATGAAAAAGGGGGATTAGGGAGTGAAAGATAGAACAAAGTACTTTGCTTACCCTTATGTGGTGTGGATAATTATCTTTATTGCCTTGCCCATGTTTTTGGTGCTTTTGTACAGTGTTACTACAAAGGAATCAAACGGGCTTACCACGATTCATTTTACCTGGGAGAATTTCAGGAGCTTTTTTCAGCCCATATATTTGAACATCCTGTGGGATTCCATATATCTTGCGGCTGTATCGACTGCCATATGCCTGGTACTTGGTTATCCGGCGGCCTATATAATTTCAAAAACCCATGAATCAAAGAGAAATACCTTGTTGTTTCTTTGCATCCTGCCAATGTGGATGAATATGCTCCTTCGAACCTACGCCTGGATGACCATACTTGGAAACAATGGGATTTTAAATAACATTTTTGCCTTCCTGGGCCTTCCTAAAGTTAATATGCTATATACCAGGGGAGCCACCATAATGGGTATGGTGTATAACTTCATTCCCTTTATGATACTTCCCATTTATACTGCTTTAAGCAAAATGGATAAGGCAGTTTTGGAAGCGGCTGATGATTTGGGGGCAAATAAAAGAACAAAATTTATAAAGGTTATTCTTCCTCTCAGCATGCCCGGTGTTATTTCAGGCATCATAATGGTTTTCATGCCTGCGGTAAGCACCTTCATCATTCCCCAGCTTTTGGGAGGAAACAAGAGCATGATGATAGGAAACCTGGTTGAAAAATTGTTTATTTTAAACGGAGACTGGAATTTCGGCTCGGCCATATCCATTGTAATGATGGTTATAATACTTCTATCCATGTCTATAATGAACAAATTTGATGTGGACAAGGAAGGGGGAGCACGTTTATGGTAAGAAAATATTTATCAAAAATATATATGGGGATAATTTTCATCTTTCTCTATGCTCCAATCGTGGTTCTCGCAGTGTTTTCCTTCAATGAGTCAAAATCCAGGGGCCACTGGACAGGCTTTTCCTTAAAGTGGTACATTGAGCTTTTCCATGACCAGGATATAAGGATGGCCTTTTATTACACCATAACCATAGCAATCATCACTGCAATAGTATCAACGATCTTGGGTACAATAGCAGCTATAGGAATAAATGCCATGAAGGGCAGGCAAAAAGCTTTAATACTCAATGTTAATTACCTGCCTGTGGTGAATCCTGACATTGTGACGGGTATATCCCTCATGATCTTATATATATCATTTAACATGGACTTTGGTTTTAACACAATGCTCCTGTCTCACATAGTGTTCAGCATTCCCTATGTGATACTGTCAATACTTCCAAAGCTGAAGCAGCTTGATGTCCACATGACCGAAGCTGCCATGGACTTAGGGGCAACTCCCATGTATGCTCTTAGAAAAGTAATAATTCCCGAAATAAAACCGGGAATAATAACGGGATTTTTGATGGCCTTTACCTTGTCCATAGATGATTTTATCATAAGTTATTTCACCAAGGGAGAAGGGGTAACAAATCTTTCCATTATAATTTATTCAATGGCCAGAAGAGGAGTCCGCCCCACAATCAATGCCTTGTCCACAATAATGCTGATCGTGGTACTCTTGTTAATGATATTAATAAATAAACGAGCAAACGGACATGATAAGTCTAAAAATATAAATCGAAGTGAGGTATAAAAGGTATAAAATGAAAAGAAAATTAATTGTCCTAACATTTGTTTTGATTTTAATATTGATTGCCGCAAGCGGATGCCAGGCTGAACAAAAACAAACCCTGAGCATTCTGAACTATGACATTTACATGGACAAAAGCCTGCTGGCCGAATTTGAAAAGGCAAACAATGTTACCATCAAATATGACACCTATTCAACACCGGAAGAAATGTACATCAAGGTTAAATCCGGGGCTTCAAAATATGATTTGATAATATCGGGCGAATACATGATTGAGCGCATGATTCGCGAAAATTTGGTTAACAAGTTGAATTTCGACAATATTCCAAATTATAAGTATATCGGGGATGATTTCAAAAACCATGTATATGACCCCAATAACGAGTATTCGGTTCCATATTTCTGGGGTACCTTAGGAATCCTGTACAACAAGAAAACCGTTGATGCATCCTCTGACAGCTGGGCTATGCTTTGGGACGAAAACCATGCCCAAAGAATCATAATGATGGATTCTCAAAGAGACGCATTTGCGGTTGCCCTTAAATTATTGGGGTATTCCCTTAACACGGTTGATGAAAAAGAACTTGATGAGGCAAAAGACCTGCTTGTTAAGCAAAGACCCTTGGTTATGGCTTATATAACAGACGGGGCACCGGACATAATGATCAACGAGGAAGCTGACATGGCCCTTGTATGGTCGGGGGAAGCCGTTTCTGCAATGGCTGAAAATGAAAATTTAGACTTTGTCATTCCAAAGGAAGGAAGCAATATCTGGATTGATGCCATGGTTGTTCCGTCAAATACAGAAAACCAGGAACTGGCTGAAAAGTTCATAAACTTTTTATGCTCAACGGAAGCAACATTAAGAAACATCAATGAGGTATGGTACTCCACGGTACATACGGAGGCCATAAAACAGGTGGATGAAGAATTGCTCAATAATCCTGCCTTCAACATACCAGAGGAAGACATACAAAACATGGAAATGTTCAGGGATCCGAAAGAGTTTATAAGTTTATATACTGAAAGATGGACTGAATTGATGGCCCAGTAATAAAAAACCGAGCATAAGTGTCATTCTGAACGCAGTGAAGAATCTCATGAGAGCCTTCGTTTCACTCAGGATGACAAAGCGTATAAAATCCTTCGCTTACGCTCAGGATGACAATAACACAGGTGCCAGGCATCCTTTAGGGGGCCTGGCACTGTTTATATTTATCATAGCACTTCACAATATTTGCATCCGCTGCAAATTTCAACTTTTCCTTCAAATATTCTCTTTATTATGTCGGCCGTATTGCAGGCTTCTTTATTTTTCTTATCAACCTTAGAATCATGAAGGATTATTTTCTTGGGCGAAACGCTCAACAATATGTTTATTACGCTTTCGTCATATGTTGATTCGGTGCTTAATTCCGCAGAAAACTCGGCACCGGACAAATAATTTATCTTCTGCATGTTGCTGTCGTAAACCTGGACCTTGTTATTGTTAAACATTACATTCACAAGTTCATACCGGTTTTCTTCCGAATCCGATATTAATTTTATGATGCTTATGAAATCCATGTATTCCTTCTTCATCAGGTAGGAATCGATGCACCTTTCAACTACCTGAGCTGCGTAAAGCTTCAGAAATTTGAGTCTGAAGTTGACAAATCCGTTCAAGTTTATTGAACTGGACTTTTCTATGACTTCTTTGAACTTGTTTTTTATGATTAGGTGTATCTTGATATCATTGTCTATTTCTTCCTCGATATTAGAAATTATTGAATCCATTTCTTCTTCATCGAAGTAAAAATAATTTTCCTTAAGGGTTTTTATGCCAACCAGCTTGGTGTATTCAACCAGGAGCTTGGTTATTTTGGCCGTTATTTTTTCAATGTACTCTCTCTTTTTTATTTTATTATCTGTAAAGTACCTTATCTTTATATTGCCTTCATCCGTTGATGTTAATTCTATGTTTATATCGCTTTCATCCAAATTTGTTATTATCCTGATATTATTATATATTTCATGATTTTCATTCCCATTTAATTCTAATGATAAAAGCTCCACTTAGTCACTCCTCTCGGCGGTCAAGGGAGGTTATATTATCGGTATCAGCGTCCCTAGATCTGTAATCTGCTGATTTGAAGCTTCTTCATAAATATATCCTGATGACTGAATAAATTTTCTTAATGACAAGGATATGTCATCGTCGAATATTTTGCCTGTTGACAAAAATACCTTATCATTAATCAAACCTATCGAGCCTCCTATAAATCCGTTGTCATAGCCCTCCAGATGCACAAGCTTTGGATTTATATACATACAGTCTATATTATACGATAATAGTTTTTCATGTATCAAGAAATCTGATGTCAATGCCTTATTATCGCTTAAAGCGGCAACTGAGCATTTCGTATAGCCTTGATTAACATGAATAAATTCCATGCCCGCTTCTTCCAAATAATATTTCAAAATCTGGTCTGTATGCTTTGTATTGTGTACAGCATATCTCCCTATTCTTGCTACATTATATGCTATATCCTCAGGATAGTTTCTGCTTAGAGTTTTTCCACCTTCAATAACTTTTATTCCTAAGCCGGTTAAAACATTTCTGTAATAATCGTAAACATTGGGAGCAACAACAAAAGTTTCAAAATCTATAGGATGAATAACCATGTCGGGATGGCCGTCGACGGGCTCGTGCAAATCAGGACATTTTATGGTTTTTATAGGCTCAATATTCAATTTTTTCAAATAATCCAGAATTTCTTCCCCTGCCCTGTAGTCAATGATTACAAAGCGGGGTTTTTTATAAGGTATGAAGGGATTCATTTTAAACCTGCCGGGAATTTTTTATTTTATCCGATAAGAATTATAACATAAATAATCAATATGACAAGGGGACGGGGGTACCGCCACCTGACGATACCCCCGCCCCCATATGATCATTTATTAATATGCTCTCCAACCGCCATCAACGGCAATGCATTGTCCATTTACGAATGATGATTCATCGCTTGCCAGGAATACTGCCACTTGTGCTATTTCACTACCCTGGCCGGTTCGTGGATTTAGGGCCAGGCCGATTCCCGTACGTTTTGCACCTTCCATGTTGATATTCTTCATGAATTCACTGGAAGCTATCTCTGTAGCTATAGCTCCGGGGCATATAGCGTTGCATCTTATGTTTTTCAAAGCATACATGAATGCCGTGTTTTTTGTCAAACCCACTACCGCATGCTTGCTGGCCGTATACACTGCTCCTGCAACACCGCCGTACAAGCCTCCGATGGAAGCAATATTGATTATATTTCCGCCTCCAACTTCTTCAAAGTATTTTACGGCTTTTCTCATAGAGTATACTACTGATTTCACATTTACATCAAATACCTTATCATACATTTCATCCTTTACATCACCTACTGCACTCATATCGTCCATGATGCCGGCATTATTAACTAAAATATCCAATTTACCAAACCGGTTTACGGCTTCATCTATCATTTCGTTGACTTTTGCACTGTCGGTTATATCTGCTGAGAATGCAACGACTTTACCTTCAAAATCTTTTGTTTGGTCAACAAGTTCCTTCAATCTTTCGGCCCGGCGGGCTACAGCCACAACATTTGCACCTTCCTTGGCGAAATAATAGGCAATATCCCTGCCCATACCTGAACTTGCTCCGGTTACAACTGCTGTTTTTCCCTTTAACCTCATATAATTCCTCCTTTAAATAATATATATAAATATGATACCCCTCAAGGCATTCGTTAAACATAAATTGTAACGATGCCTGTCCCCTTGTCTTTATTTTGTTATGGTGTTTCTATATATTTCAATATGTTTTTCAGTTTGTCCCCTTCAAATAAGTATTTCTTGCTGCAGAAGTGGCATACCGTTTCAATCTTTTGGTCTTCTTCGATAATCTTCTTAAGCTCTTCCTTTCCTAAGGAAATCAGGGCCTCCTCCATCCTTTCCTCCGAGCAGTCGCATTTGAAGGATACGGGAATCTTATCAAAAACCTCTATTTCGAATTCGGAAAAAATTTCTCTTGCTATTTCTTCCACATCTTTTTCATTGTCAAAATACTCTGATACCGACTTGAGATTGCTGAGGGCCTTTTCTAATTTAAGCAGGTCTTCCTCTTCGATAAAGGGCAGGGTCTGGACAATGAAGCCTCCTGCTGACTTGATGCTGTAATCGGTATCCACTAAAACTCCTAAGGCAACTGCCGTATTCTGCTGCTCTGACAAGTAGTAATACAGAGCTATGTCATCCCCGATTTCTCCAGTTGCCAGGTCCGTACTTCCCACATAGGGCTCTCTCAATCCGATATCCATCATAACGGTGAGCTTACCCTGGGTTCCCACGGCTCCACCCACGTTTAGTTTGCCGTTTTCTTTAAGGTCCAGATCTACATTGGGATTGCCTACATATCCCTTGACATGGCCGGAATTGTCGGAAACAACCATAATTGTACCTATGGGTCCCCCTCCGTTTATGTTGATGGTCAACCTGTCTTTTTCGTTTTTCATCATGAAGCCCATCATGAGACCGGCTGTAAGGGTCCTCCCAAGGGCAGCCGATGCCGTAGGTGTCGTATTGTGGTGGCGCCTTGCCTCTTCCACTGTATCTGTCGACCTTACCATAAAAAGTCTGAAGGTCTTTTTCTTATCCATTGCTCTAATCATGTAATCCATTGTTTTATCCCTTCTTCGTTATAGTTTCATTGCCGTAAAAACCGCCCTCAAGGATTTTTCGCCGTAGCCTTCTTCAGTGTAATCATCAAATATTTCTATGTTTTCAAATCCTGCTTTTTTCAACAGACTCGTGATTTCTTCAATTTCATGTATGTATTGGGTTTGGTCTTCGGTAATCCTGATATATTTGTCCCGGTCCCTTACAAAAAAGTTGATTTCAATGTTCACTCTTCCATCATCCGAAAGGTCATTTTCCCAAACGTAAAAAACGTCCCCGTCATCGTAAACATAGGTGTCGCAAAACATTTTTTCATATTTGTATTTTGTGCTTATATCAAAAATAAATACGGCTCCCTGGTTCAGATGATGGTAAACTCTTTCAAAAAAGGCCCCCGCTTCTTCCCTTGTGATATAGTTTACTCCGTCACAACAGCAGATTGCCGCGTCAAACTTATCATCTATTTTAAAATCGGCCATATTTAGTTTCAGCAAGCGGACCATGGGACTTCGCCCAAGCTTTTCGTAAGCTCTCATGAGCATGTCCTCTGACAAGTCAAAGGCAGTAACCATATAGTTATTTTCTGCCAGGAGTTTAGTTATGTTACCGGTGCCGCAGGCTGCTTCCAGGACCTTTCTTTTCCCGCTTGTTTTCTTCATAATGAAGGATGTCCACTTTTGGTAGTCAACATCCATAAGCATATCGTAAATTTGAGAAAAATCTTTATAACTCTCTTGCATTATTTTTTCCTTTTCTTTTTCTTAGCTGTTATCAAACCGCCTATCCTGCCTGTTTCCTTGGCGGTAAGGCCTCCCCAGCCAAGTTTTTCGACCTTTTCGGTAAGGCCTAACTCTTCTGCTATTTCCATCTTCATTATGTCATTTATTGTAGGTTCTTTTTTCTTCTTGTTTTTCTCTTTCTTTTCAGCCATAATACCCTCCCGTAATATTATGGTTGAAAAGCAGAAAATTATTCTTTATCATTACCTGTCATATTTATCTCTTTTAGCAAGTAAAATCGCCTTTATTTCTTTTAAAAGCAATAATATTTTATTTAAAGTATATTGTATGCTTATTAAAATTACAAAAAGCATTACGGCAGCTATCAAGTTTAAATTAAGCTTTATCATTTCTTCTCCTCAAGGGGGACAGGATTAATTTTACTTATAATATCATAAGAAATCAACCATTTCAAGATAATAAAATCCCCCGTTGACAGGGGGAATTTAATTCATATACTATCATGAAATATTATAATTGATTATGAAAACCATTGATGTTAAAATAAATGAAATATATCTGACGAGGAGACCTTGATGTGGAAACAACAAAAGAAACCGCTATAAAAGCCCTTAAGGCAGCTTTCCCCCAGACCATTCCCATCATGGCAGGCTATGTGTTCTTAAGCATCGCCTATGGGGTATACATGAATGCCTTCGGATTCAATTTCTTGTATCCCATGTTCATGAGCATGTTAATATATGCCGGTACAGTTCAATTCGTTGCGGTAGGATTGCTGATGGCGGTTTTTGATCCCCTTAATGCCTTTTTTTTAACTCTTATGATTAATGCCAGGTATTTGTTTTATGGCATATCCATGCTGAACAAGTACAGGATAAATGGATTAAAGGGAGCTTTCCTGGTTTTCGGAATGAGCGACGAAACCTTCTCCATTAACCTGACTGCAGATATCCCGGAAGATATCGATGAGGGCTGGTTCATGTTCTTTGTAACGATTTTGAATTACACCTATTGGGTATCCGGGTCCATCTTGGGCGGCTTGTTCGGGGAGTTGATTGAATTCAATACAAAGGGGCTTGAATTTGCCATGACAGCCATGTTCATCGTAATCTTCCTGGAGCAGTGGCTGAAAGAAAAAAGCCATTCCAGCTCTCTCTTAGGATTGGGGGTATCCGCATCATGCCTTATAATTTTTGGAAGCGACAACTTTATAATTCCTTCCATGATTGTGATTCTATTGATTCTTACCCTGAAGAAGGAACCTTTTATGAAAGCAGGTGAAACAAAATGACGATGACAGCCGGTCAACATGTTATAATCATCGCCTTGGTAGCGGTCGGGACCATGATTACCCGTTTTCTTCCATTTATTTTGTTTCCCGCAAATAAACCCACCCCCAAGTACATACAGTACTTAGGCAAGGCCCTTCCACCCGCCTCTCTGGGATTGCTTGTGGTATATGCCCTTAAGGATGTAAATGTGTTGCAAGGCAGCCACGGTATTCCGGAGTTGATTGCCGTTATCCTGGTCTTGGCAGTTCACCTGTGGAAGAGGCAGATGCTTCTATCCATTGCAATCGGAACTGTATGCTACATGGTTTTAGTACAGGCGTTTTTTTAAAAAGAATAAATACAGCAGCTTCCATTGTGAAAGCTGCTTTAATTTTTTAATTTATTAATTTATTACTCTTCTTTAAACATTATCCTGAATTGTTCTTTTATCATTTTAACCCAGTCAATATCATCATAAGAACTGTCTGTACTTGTACACCACTTCATTAGAATTCCGGTGAAAGCAGAAATTGAATGTATGTATGCCTCATTAAAATTAAAATCCATCAACAATGAACCTTCTTCTTGTGCTTTCTTAATAATGGCAGTCAGGTTATCGACATATGGACGACCTTCTATTCGGACTTCAACTGTTTTACTGAATTGACTGATATATGAAAATCTCGTCATTTCTTTTCCAATACTTTCAAAGTATTTAAAAGCACAGAGATTTAATTCTATTAACTGATCTTTAGTTCTTGTTATTTTTTCGATAGCATAATTGTCCAGGATAAACTTATCCAGGCCGGAGTTAATAGACAAAGTGACAATATGATCTTTAGAAGGGAAATGATAATAAAAAGCTCCTTTAGTTAAATTGCAATGCTCGCATATATCATCTATAGTTACCTTCTTTACGCCATATTTCATAAATAGCTCTATTGCTGAATCCAATAGTGTTTGTCTGGTTTGCATGGATTTTATTTCCTGCTGAGTCGATTTAATTGCCATTAGATTTCCCTCCTACTTGGTAACCACTACCGGGTCCAGGCTAAATTCATTGATAATTTTATTATTTATATGCCGTGATGTCAAGCTATTATACAAATAACATACTACGGTATGTACTGCAGTAAAAATAATTATTGACAACAAAATAACACCATCATATAATAAATTACGACATTTATCGATGGTTTTTTATGAAATGTCAAGCTAGATTTTAATAACGAAAGGAGAAAATCATGAACCAGAAAAGACGTAATTTTTTGACAGTTCTTGTTATTATTTTAGCAATGGTAATAACAGCATGTCAGACTAAACCTGTTGAGCAGCCGGCTGATACAGATATTAATACTGTCTCCGGTGACTTTACGGGATCGGCCAGCGGTTTTGGAGGTGAAATAGAAGTAACCCTTACTATAGAAGGGGACAGGATTATTGATGCAAAAATTTCAGGAGAAAAAGAAACTCCTGACATAGGTGGACGAGCCATAGAAAGAATGGCAAAAGAAATAGTGGAGAAGAATACAGTAGAAGTCGATGCCTTCACCGGTGCAACAATGACCAGTAAGGGTGTATTGGAAGCGGCAGCCAAAGCTTTAGAAAAAAGCGGATTAACCCTTGCAGATTTAGCCAAGGTGGAAACTAACAATACAGCCTCGCAAACCGAATACGAAACCGATATTTTGGTAATCGGAGCCGGAGGAGCAGGATTAACCGCAGCCAATGCCGCCCAGGAAAAGGGCATTAAAAATATTATCGTAATAGAGAAGATGCCATATGTCGGAGGAGCTTCAGCTCAGGCCGGCGGTCTAGTCGGAGGGGGTTCCAAGCTTCAAAAAGAATTAGGATTAACAGGTGATTCTCCCGATTTAATATATGAAGATATAATGAGAGGCGGAGAATACACAAACAATCCTGAATTGGTAAGGCTTATGGCAGATAATATGGGAGAAACCTTAGACTGGTTAATTGAAGATTTAAACGTTCCGATTTATGATAGGTATCCCAGTGATTTTCCTGAACATACCGTACAGAGATTCTTTGTTGTCGAAGGCGGCTCAACAGGATTAACGAATACTTTAGCAGATGAATTTGTCAAAAAAGGCGGTACTTTATTGTTGGAAACCCGCGCTACGGATTTTATTATGGATGGAAAGTCTGTAGCAGGAGCAAAAGCCCTTGATAAAGACGGAAATGAAATAAGTATTAAAGCCAAAAAGACCATATTAGCTACAGGCGGTTTTGGAAACAACCTGGATATGTTGACTGCAGATATATCTAATGCAGTATTCTACGGAGTAGCATCTTCTACCGGTGATGGTCATAAAATGGCAGAAGCCATTGGGGCAAAAATGGTATTCATGGAATATGCAAAAATGTATCCCCAAGGCATATCAATGGAAGGCACAAATGCCGGACGTGCTGACCCGACATCTTGCTTAACAACAACCAACAATACAGGTGCTATATATGTAAATAAAGAGGGTAAACGTGTTGTTGATGAAAACTTGGATTTTGTTTCTATCAAAAAAGCTACTATACCCCAAACAGACCAGATGATATTCCTGGTAATGGACCAAACAGCTTTTGACATGTGGAGCAAACTTGTTAATGACTACCCATCCCCTGCCGGACGTGTAACATATGAAGAGCAGGAAAAATGGTTTAACAGTGAAGGTAAACCTATATTTACAAGAGGAACACTAAAAGAAGCAGCTGAACTTGCCGGTATCGATGCAGGTATATTGGCAGAAACTGTAGCAAACTGGAACAAGATGGTTGCGTCCGGAAAAGACACTGAATTCGGCCGTGAAGAATTATATGAATTAGATACAGACAGCAAATTCTACATAGTAGAACAAAGACTGCGTTTTGCAACGACACTTGGTGGTGTAGATGTAAATACTAAATTAGAAGTTAAAGATAATTCTGATACTATTATACCAAACTTATATGCAGCAGGAGAAGTGGTTGGAGGAGCAAACGGCATTGAAGCCATGCCTGGCTGCATGTTAGGCTGGTCTGTTAATTCAGGAAGATTTGCCGGCTATAGTGCAGCAGAAGCCCTCTTATCAAAATAAACAATAAAAACAAAACCGTAGGTTGATAGATATCCTACGGTTTTTTTATTGAAATTTTATGCGGATAACAGGATTTGAACCTGCACAGGTCGCCCCACACGGACCTGAACCGTGCGCGTCTGCCAATTCCGCCATATCCGCGTTTCACTGAATTATGTTAACACATAATTCGCATTTTTGCAACTTTTTTTTGCGGGAGATCCTTCGCTTTTCTCATTTTTGCAACTTTTTTTACAGGGAGATCCTTCGCTTGCGCTCGGATGACAGCCGCAGAAAGCCCTCCGCTGCCGCCCAGCATTAATCATCCCCTCAGTGTGGCAATCAGGGCCTTTGGATTCAACAATAAATCTATGCCGTCATCTATTGACTTGACTATGACATCGGATTCATTCAACAAGCCGGCACACATTCCTTCCCTTTCAAGGACTGCTATTGAAAGAGCAGCTTTTTTAAACATCTTTATATCATTATAACCGTTGCCGAAACAAACCGTCTTGTCCTTCCCCAGCTCTTCAACTATTTTTGCTTTATAGTCTCCTGCCTCGTCATTTGGAAAGGTCTTAAGGGTTAATTTAAGGTCCCTGCACTGGGCAGCAGCGGTACCGTAGGTATCGGCAGTAAGGACATACACATTTGCCATGCTTGACAAAATGGACAGCTTTTCATAAATAGAGGGTATTATTCTGCCGTCTGCCGCAATGGTTCCATTATAATCAAACACTATATTTTCTATTGTATAATCACATCTTCCCGGTACTTTTATATCTATCATTCATCCTCCTAATTTTTCATGTAGGTTATATATTCTTTGGTGCGGGAATCAAGGGGACAATCGAATATGTCATCGGTTTTTCCCATTTCTACCACGGTTCCGTCTTCCATGTAAATCACATAATCAGCAATACGCTTGGCCTGGGCTAAATTATGGGTTACTATTATTATCGTATAATCTTTTTTCAGCTCTAACAGCATGCTTTCTATATTTGCCGTGTTCTTAATATCCAGGGCGGAACAAGGCTCATCCAGCAAGATTACTTCCGGGTTTACCGTCAGGCACCTGGCAATAACCAAGCGCTGCTGCTGGCCCCCTGACAGCTTTGTAGCCTGCATGTCCAAGTCCCCTTTTACTTCCTCGTAAAGGCCGGCTATCTTCAGGTACTTAAGAGCTGTTTCCTTCAATTTTTGACTGTTTCTTTCCCCGTAATAAATGGGGGCATAAGTCATATTCTTATATATGGAAAAAGGAAAAACAACGGGTGTTTGAAAAACCATTCCTATTCTATTTCTTAATTTTTGAACAGGTATATTCATTATATCTTCATTGTTCAGATAAATGTTTCCTTCTGTTTTCCCGCCGTATTCCTCGATAGTCCTGTTTAAGCTTTTGAGAAATGTTGTTTTGCCGCAGCCTGAAGGGCCAATAATTGCTGTGATTTTATTTTTCTCAAAGGTTACATTTACATCCTTTAATATATTTTTGTATCCGTAATATACACTTAAATCTTCTGTTCTTATTATCATTTACACATCCTCGTTCTTGCCCGTAAAGTGGCAGGCAATATTTATAAAGAGTACAATTACAATCAGTACAAAAGCAGTACCGTAGGCCATTTCAACTGACAAGCCCTCATTTACCAATATATACAAATGATAGGGCAAGGCCATGAAGGGGTCTGTCAGCTTTCCGGGCACACCTGATACTATTACAACTCCCGTATACATTATGGGGGCTGTGGCTCCCATGGCAAATACCGTCCCCAAGCCCAAGGAGGTCATAATATACTTAAATGCGCTTGGAATAATCAGCTTAACTATTGTGTAGCCCTTGGGAATCCCTAAGCTCAACGAACTTATGTATTGCTCCTTGGATGTTTCTTCCAATGCTTTCTTCATCCGAATCGAAATAAAAGGAATTATCATCACCGTCAAGGTGATGGATGCACTGAGAAGGCTTTTGCTTATTCCAAGCCCGACTACCAAAAAGGTGTATCCGAACAGGCCGATAACAACCGATGGTATCCCCGCCAGGCACTGAAGGGCATTGAGTATATATTTTCGTATAATCTCATTTTTACAATAGTAATTAAGGTAAATGGCAGTGCATAAGCCCAAAACTCCGCCCAAAATCCCCGAGATAAGTCCTGACAGGATGGAGCCCATAATTGCAGGGAAGACTCCTCCCTGGGTACCTAACGGTATGCCCTTCGGAGAGCCTATGATGAATTCCGGCGTAACAACTCCTATACCCTTGTACAAAATATATAAGAACAACCCAAAGGTAATTACAGTAATTATTATCCCTGAAAGGATAACCCAAAACTTAAACATTAATTCTTTTGCTCTCATCCGATACGCCTCATTCCTGCCTTATTAATCATATATGCAATAACCTGAATTATCAATACCAAGATAATTAAAATCAGACCGGCTGCATACAAGGAAGAATAGTGAAGACTTTTGTAGGTGGCTGTTCCCATTTCAAGGGCTATCAAGGACGGTATCGTTTCAGCCCTGCCCAGGAGTTTGGGAAAAATGGGGGAGTTTCCCGTAACCATCATCACCGCCATAGTTTCACCTATCGCCCTTCCCAATGCCAAAATCATATTGACAAATATTGACTTTCTTGCAAATGGAAGTATTATCCTCCTCATGGTATACCATTTGGAAACACCTAAGGATTGGGAAGCCCCATAATAAATGTCCTTGGCCTTCATAAATGTCTCCGTACATCCCGTGACTATATAGGGAAAGAGCATTACGGATAAGAGCAAAGCACCTGCCAAGACACTTTCTCCGGATACCATATCTAAATTTCTTTCCAAGAATTTAACAAGGAGAACCAGGCCCAAAAATCCGAAGATTACGGAAGGAATCCCTGCTATCATGTCAATAAAGGAAAGAATTATCCTTGAACTTTTCTTGCTTGTATTAAAGCTTAAAAACAACCCGCAGCCCACGCTTAAGGGAGTAGCAATTAAAATTGCCAAAAATGAAACATAGAGGGTTGCCGAAATCATGGGAAGGAAAGAGTAGGCCGGATTTGTACTTAAGGGTCTCCAGGAGCTGCTAAATAAGTATTCCTTGTAGCTGACTTCCCTGAAGAAGGGGATGCTTTCTTTCAATATATAAAAAAATACCAGCAGAACCAATATGCCGGACAATACCGCTCCAATGGTAATTATCGTGCGAAAAATATTTTCTTTAAGGTCTTTCATAATAACCCCCTAAAAGGGGGCACAAAATCCGGTGCCCCCGTGCCTTTATTCTTATTTAGCCGGCACAAAACCCATTTCTTCTACTACCTTCATTCCATCTTCACTCATTACATAGTCAATGAATGCCTGCTGGGGTTCGGTAAGCCGGCCGTTTATAATGGCTAATAAGGGTCTTTGAATTATGTATGATCCGCCAAGGATGTTTTCCTTTGTTGCTTCTACACCGTCAACCTTTAATGTTGCCACTTTTCCTATATTTTGGTTTACAACTCCGAATGATGCATAACCGATCGCATATTCGTTTTCAATTATCTTTGTAACCAGGGCTCCCATGGACGGAGCTTGTATGGCATCAGGCTTAACCTCAACATCACCCATTACTTTCGACTGGAAAACTTCATGGGCACCGCCCCCTATATCCCTTGTAACAACAATGATTTCCTTGTCAGGAAGAGACGCGTCCAGGTCCTTCCAGGTTTTATATTCTCCGGAGAATATTTTTACAATTTCATCCTTAGTTAAATTATCCTTAACCGTCAATACAGGGTTGTTTGGATTTACTCCCAAAGTAAGGGCATCTATACCCACCAAAAACTCCTGAAGTTCAGGCAGCTGTTCTTTTTCCGAGTCCTTAACGGTTCTTGCTACCATACCGAAATCACTTGTTTTGTCAATAACCGACTTAACTCCTTGTCCCGAACCGCCTGCCGATACATATATGGCAATATTCTTTTCGGGGAATGATGGATCCACCTTGTCCCAGGTAACGTAGCCTTCGATGAAGTTTGTGGAAATCGAAGCTATGACCGGTGCTAAGGTAGATGAGCCGTTAAACAATATCTGGGGATTAAATTCATCTTCTGCTTCTTCACCTTCCGGTGTTTCCGCTTGTTCTTGTTCGCCTTCCTGAGCAGGAGGAGCAGCTTGTTGACCTGTGCATCCTGCCGTCAATATCAGGACAAGCACTAAAATAATGCTTATAAAACTAAATTTCTTCATTTGACACCTCATTGATAATATTTTTTCAACAGAAAAATTGTATCATAGGTGTCCGGGCTAAAACAAATTCGTTTTACTTATGCTTGGAGGCCCATCTATAAGCAAATCTTATCCTTGACAAAAAACAAAAAAGCCCTGACATATTCAGGGCTCAGCGCATTTTATTCAAATATTACGACATCATACTTTTTAGTCAGTTCATCTTTTTTATTCTTATATACTTTCTCTTGCTTTATGGCAAAATAATTGTCTTTTACTTCCTGATACACCTCTTCAAAGTCTGCGATTCCCGGAGGGGTATGATCGGTCAGTTTTATGATGTGGTAACCAAACTGAGTCTTAACCGGGTGGCTTATTTGGCCAACTTCCATTGAAAAGACCGCATCCTCAAATTCCTTTACCATTTGGCCCCTTCCGAATTGTCCCAGGGCTCCGCCCACCTGTTTGGAAGGACATACCGAATACTTCATGGCTGCATCTTCAAAAGACATTCCCCCTGCTATTTCTTCCAGGACCTCATTTGCCTTTTCTTCCGTATCTGTCAAAATGTGGCTTGCCTTCACCATTTCGGGTAAATAGTACAAGTTCTTGTTTTCTTCATAAAAATCTTTCAGTTCTTCATCAGACACAGTAATTGAATTGAACATTTTTCTCAGGTTGTATTGCTGAAGCATGGACCTTTTCATTTCGTTGAATACTTCCAAAAACTCCCAGTCATTTTCCAGATTCCTTTCCACTGCATCCAGATACATGAGTTCATGCATCACCAATTCGTCAATGAGTTTTTTTCTTCCATCTTCCCCTTGAAAATAGGCTGCATTTTGACCTAAATTCTTCACCAAAAGATTTAAATCGGATTCCTTTATTTCTCTTCCTTCTACTTTAGCTAAAACTTTATTCTCCATTTTCTCTCCTAATTTTTATTTAAGGGCAAGCCTTACAATAGTAAAATCTTTAAACAATAAATATGAGGGGTTAAACCCTCATTTTTTATTCTTCTTCATCCATGAATTCCAACAAATTAGCTAATTCTGCGATACACTTGTCTTCGTCTGAGCCTTTAGTAATGATAACCAGTTCATCGCCCTTGGTTGCTCCCAGTGCCATTATGCTTATAATGCTCTTGCCGTTTGCTTCCTGGATGCCTTTTTTTATTATTATTTCACTGTCAAAATTTCTTGCCTTTTTAACAAATATGGCTGCCGGTCTCGCATGTAGTCCAATCTTATTTTTTAACACTACTTTTTGTGATCTCACTTTTTACACCTCTCTTTTCATGCTCAATTAAATCTTCAGCAATTTCTTCTATTTTTCTAAGTCTGTGATTTACACCTGATTTGCCCAGGGGTGGGTCCAACATTTGACCCAGTTCCTTTAAACTTGCATTGCTGTGTTTAAGTCTTAAATACGCCAGTTCCCTCAAATTATCCGGAAGCTGGTCTATAACCTTATACTTTTTTAATATTTTGATATTGTTTATCTGCCTCATTGAAGTATCAACAATTTTGTCCAGATTTGCAGTTTCACAATTTATCACTCTGTTTATTTGGTTTCTGGTTTCCTTTACAGCCCTTATGTTTTCAAAATCCAGGACAGCCATGTTCGCTCCCATGAGGGCCAATAAATCTGAAATTTGTTCGCTTTCTTTTATATAGGTAACATAATTGTTTTTTCTGTAAATACTTTTGCCGATTATTCCATAAGTTTTCAATATGTTCTGTATCGTCTTGCTCTGGTCTTCCTTATTGCTGACAAATTCGGCATGGTAAGACTTCTCAGGGTTGCTTATTGAGCCGGAGCCCATGAAGGACCCTTTTATGTAGGCTCTCTTGCAAATGTCGGTCTCTATAAATTCTTCAGGCACCTTGTAGTTGAAATTCATTATATTTATATCATTGTCCTCAATCATCCGGGTTTCTTTAAGGAATTGCCTGGTTATGTTTTCATCAATTTTAATAATGTAATTGTTTTGTTTTTTCAAGCGGTTGCTTTTGGAAACACTCACCGCTGCATTTATATTGTGGGCGATTTTCAGAACTTTGAATATTCGTCTTGCAACCGCTGCATTTTCCGTCAAAAACTCAAATTCCACCCGGTTGAGCCCCTTAATCGTTATATAGCCAAGGGTTCTTACGAATGCCGCTGCTTCAGCTCTGGCACTTTGCTCATCCCCTATTTCGGTTCTGGACAATTCATCTTTTACTTTAGAAGAAAAGGTCATGGCATCACCTATTTATATGAGTGGAATCTGATATCATCTACGGCTTTCTTGATGATTCTTCTTTCATCTTCATAGCGGGCAATGGTCAATGATTTTTCAAAGGGCAGAAACTTTGCATCCACAAAGCCTTCATTTTTCTGGGCAGTGCAGTTCATGTTTTTTGCCATCATCAAATACCAGTGAACTTCTTTTCTTATATGCACTTTGTCAAGGCTGCAGGTACGACTGAATTCATAGCTAATTTTACCCAGGTATTTTATAGGAATAACCTTTGCTTTCGTTTCTTCGTATACTTCACGCAAAGCAGTATCTTTTAAAGACTCGTTTTCTTCGACTCTTCCTTTTGGCAGCACCCAATCTCCGTTAAACTTCTTTAACATCAAAATGCTGTTCTTAAAAAAAACTATACCTCCTGCGCTAATTTCATTTATCATACTTTACCGCCTTTTAATATTGTAGTCTTAATAATACCACAATACTAAAAAAAATCAAACTAAATTTGCACAATTTTAGTTTACAATAAAAATATATATATTTCAATGCTTTTTTGTTAATTAGCGGGACATTCATTAGTTTTCCGGCATCTTTTCCCCATAATACTGGTAGTAGTCAACTCTCATGTCCCCGTTGAAGAGTTTTCTCTTCCTGTCTGCCTTTCTGCCGAATTCCCTTTCAAAGTTAATGGAAGATGTAATTACATAAACGGACCAGGTTTTGTCCCTGCCGAATACCTCTCCCAACTTTTTATGTATTTTCTTAATCTCTTCTTCATCACCTATTCTTTCCGCATAGGGCGGATTGGTTATCAGGACTCCGTATGGGCACATGGGTCTTTCAATATGCCTTACATCCTTTACAAAAAACTCTATACAGTCATCAACCCCTGCTTCAATTGCATTTTCTTTTGCTATTCTTATTGCCTTTTCGCTTATATCGGAAGCATATATTTTTATTTCGGAATCAAAATCGATTTTTTTTCTTGCCTCAATCTTTGCTTCTTTCCAATATTCCTCTTTGACCAAGGGCCATTCCATGGAAGCAAAACTTCTATTAAGCCCGGGAGCAATATTTCTTCCTATCAGGGCTGCTTCTATGGGAATTGTCCCTGACCCGCACATGGGGTCATAGAGTACCCTTTTCTTATTCCAATAGCTTAGCTTTACCAAAGCAGCAGCCATAGTTTCCTTTAGAGGAGCTTCCATGGAATTTTCCCTGTAGCCTCTTTTAAAGAGACCTTCCCTTGCTCCGGTCGTATCCATGGAAATTGTAGCAATATCTTTATGAATTGAAACCAGAACGGTAAATTCAGCCCCTGTCTCTGGCATCCAGTCCGTATCATAATATTCGCATAACTTCTTGGAAATTGCCTTCTTGACCATCCTCTGGCAGTCAGGGGTGCTGTAGAGCTTTGATTTGACGGATCTTCCCTTTACTGTGAAAATTCCGTCCCGGCTAATCCATTTTTCCCATGGAAGGTCATAGGTCCTGTCAAAGAGTTCTTCAAAGCTAAGGGCTTCAAATTGTCCCATGACCAGCATCACCCTGTCGGCACACCGCAGGTTTATGTTCGTTTTGCATATATCCCGTATTTCACCGTCAAAATACAGCCAGCCGTTGTCTGTTAATATATTTTCATAACCTAAGTCTGTCAATTCTCTTTTTACCACTGCTTCAAGGCCGAAGGCCGATGTGGCAGCCAATCTTATTTTCTCCATATGTTTCCTTTCTAATAATATATGTAGCTTCATGTCATCCTGAGCGAAGCCTTGTCATCCTGAGCGAAGCGAAGGATCTCATGGGATTCTTCGGGCCATAGCCCTCAGAATGACAGTTTGTGAGTTATTCATGACAATAACAACTAATCTTTAATACCGTATTTTTCCATCTTGTAATACAGGGTGGCTCTTGGGATTTTTAGTATCTTTGCTGCCTCTGACTTGTTATAATTTACTTCTTCCAGGATTTTTTTGATTATTCTTTTTTCTATCTGGCCCAAATAATCTTCCAGTCCGGTGCTTCCCTTTAATTCGTTTAAATTAATAAGCTTGTTCATTTCATCTACTTCGATTTTTTGCATGTAAGAAGGAAGGAATTCCTTCTTGATTTTATTTTCTCCCCTTTGGGATGCAATTACTGCGGACCTTTGTATTACATTTCTCAGCTCTCTTACGTTTCCTTCCCATTTGTACTCTAAGAATATACTCTGTATATCATCGGGGATTTCCACTATGCTTATACGCTGCTCCATGCAGAATTCCTGCAAAAACCTGTTTGCCAAAAGGATAATGTCCCCCTTCCTTTCCCTTAATGGAGGTATGTTGACCTGAAAGATGTCAAGCCTGTAATACAGGTCCTTTCTGAACTTGCCTTCATTTATGAGTTCCCTAATATCCTTATTGGTAGCGGATATTATTCTAACATCTATTTTCTTTGGTTTATTTCCTCCTATCCGGGTTACCACCCCATCCTCCAAAACTCTTAAAAGTTTTGGCTGAAGCTCTAAGGGCAGGTCTGCTATTTCGTCCAGGAATATTGTTCCCCCTTCGGCTTCTTCAAACTTTCCCTTTTTCCCTTCTGTTTTTGCCCCGGTGAAAGCGCCGGCTTCGTACCCGAAAATTTCACTTTCAAACAACTCCCTGGGTATGGCGCTGCAGTTTATTGGGATGAATTTTCCCTTCCTGCCGCTTTCGTAATGGATTGCTTTTGCAAACAATTCTTTTCCCGTACCGCTTTCTCCCTTAAGCAAAATATTTAAAGGGGTTTTGGATATATTTTTGCACAAATTGATTATTTCTATGAAAGCAGTATTGTTGCTGATAATTCTCGAAAAGTATGATTCTCCGGCAGAATATTTCTTCGAATATTCGTTTTCAAGCTTTAAAAGATTCATCCTGGTTTTATTGAGGAGTTCACTTAATCTTACGATTTCCGTAATATCCCTGTCTCTTGCCAGGGCACCGATCATCTTCCTCTCCCTGTCGTAGAGGGGAACGGCACTGGAAACGACAAAACTGTTTTCCCTCGGACTGTTGTAAATATTATTAAAGGACGTCCGGCTGTCCAATACCCTCAGCAAGATGGCATTGGGAAAAAATTCAACCAGGTCCTTGTCTATTATATCACTCTTTTTCAGATTGAAATATTCCTCTGCTGTTGAGTTGAAAAATATAACCTTGCCGTAATTGTCAACTATGGTTATGGCATCAGGAATATTATCAAGTATGTATTCAAATTTTTCTCTGCCGTTATTAGCAAAATCCATTTTAATCTTCCTTAATCTTATTGTAATAGCTTTCGATAAACAAATCCCTTAGGTTCCAAAACTTTTTAAATTCCTCGTATTCGCTTTTTGCTGTTTTGGTATCCTTATCAGCCTTTACCGCCCTTATGAGTATGTTTTTGGGGGTGTGCTCCATTGATATGAATTCCGTCAATTGTACCTTATAACCCCTAGATTCCAAAAATAAGCCTCTCAATGAGTCTGTAACCAGTGAAGACAGTCTCTCCTTAATAAGGCCGTGTTTTAGCATGGGATTTAAGCTTTTATTTTCTATTTTATCAAAAAATTCATGCTGGCAGCAGGGTACGGACAAAATAATATCGGACTTCCAGCCAATTGCCTTTACCAGGGCTGCATCCGTGGCTGTATCGCATGCATGAAGGGTCACTACCATATTGACCTTGTTCTTGTATTCAAAATCTCGTATGTCTCCGTGCAGGAATTCAAGATTTTCATAATTTAGCTCTTGGGCTGTTTCATTGCAAAAATCAATTACATCTTTTTTTAAATCAAGGCCCGTGATTTTTACCTTTATTTTTCTTATATTGTAAAAATAATGATAGAGGGCAAAGGTAAGATAGGCTTTACCGCATCCGAAATCTATAATGGTAAAACCATCCCTTATTTCTTTTCCTGCCAGGGAATCATCCACAATTTCCAAAAATTTATTGATTTGTTTGAATTTATCGTACTTTTTGGCATAGACCTTCCCGTCCTTGTTCATGACACCCAAAGTAATCAGAAAGTCACAAGACTGATATTCACTTATCATGTATTGTTTTTCCTTGTCATGGGCCTCTATTTTCAATTTTTTTGTTGGATTCTTCCGGTTAATTTTTATGCTGCCCTTCTTGCTAACCAAAATTTGATAATCAGCATCCCCGGTAAAAAAGTTTATGTTCCGGTATTCATTCACAAACTCAAGAAAGGCATCATAAGCATCCTCATAGGTTAAGTTTTCGTGAAATACCTGGGTATCCGTAAACTTCTCAAGCTGGAGGAAGTTGTTGCCTTTTAGTATAATCGGTCTCGCGCTTATTTTCTTGTACTGGGACTTAACCCTCGGGCTGGTAAAAACACCGTATATAAACTTGTTTTCTCTTAAAATGTCTTTTATAATTTCTTCAATATTCAAAGCTACTCCTTAGAAATATGGGAACGATAAATTTCGAAATAATTGTCATCCTGAGCAACAGCGAAGGATCATATGTGATTCTTCGGGCCTTAGCCCTCAGAATGATCGAATCGAAAAGAACCGTCCCCATAAAATTATTTATAGCTGCTTTTTAAGGGTACTATCCTGTTAAATACCAAATTATCCTCACTTGTATCCCTGTCTATTATGAAATACCCGTGTCTTAAGAACTGGAACCTGTCTCCGATCTTGCATTCTTTCATTGAAGGGTCAACCTTGCAGTTCTTTAATACAATTTTGGAATTTGGATTTAATTTTTCCAGGAAGTTGCTTTTGTCGTAATCCTCATCTTCCATCATGTAGTCATAAAGTCTTACTTCCGCATCTATGCAATGTTTTGCCGAAATCCAATGGAGGGTTCCTTTTACCTTTCTGCCGGTAAAGCCCGATCCGCTCTTTGTTTCTGGATCGTAGGTACAGTGAACTTCAGTGACTCTTCCTTCTGAATCTTTTACGAAATCGACACATTTTACAAAATAAGCATTTCTCAGCCTCACTTCGTTGCCTGGGTAGAGCCTGAAATATTTCTTCGGAGGAATTTCCATGAAATCCTCCCTTTCAATGTATAACTCCCTGGTGAAAGGAATCATACGAGTACCCATGTTCGGATTATCGGGGTTGATTTCCGTCTCAACATATTCTGTCTTATCTTCGGGATAATTTATTATTATTAGCTTTATCGGGTCTAAAACAGCCATTGTTCTGGGTGCCTTGGGTCCCAGATCATCCCTGATGGCAAATTCAAGCATAGCAATGTCAACCACGCTTTGGGCCTTTGAAACCCCTATTGCTTCACAGAAATTATATATGGACTCGGGAGTGTAGCCCCTTCTTCTGAGTGCCGCAATGGTAGGCATACGAGGATCGTCCCAGCCGTCTACATATCCTTCTTCAACCATTTGCTTCAGGTATCTCTTGCCCATCATGGTCTTTGTCAAAAATAGTTTGGCAAATTCGATTTGTTTTGGAGGAGCCTCCTTAAAATCGTCCAAATTGCTCAACACCCAGTCGTAGAAGGGCCTGTGGTCTTCAAATTCCAAGGTGCAAATGGAATGGGTAATGCCCTCTATGGCATCTTCTATGGGATGGGCAAAGTCATACATGGGATAAATGCACCATTCATCCCCCGTGTTGTGGTGGGTTTCATGGAGAATTCGGAAAATAACAGGATCACGCATGTTGATGTTGGGGCTTGCCATATCGATTTTAGCCCTTAAAACTTTTTCTCCGTCCTTAAATTCACCCTTCCTCATTCTTTCAAACAAGTCCAAGTTTTCTTCCACAGACCTGTTTCTGTAGGGGCTTTCCTTGCCGGGCTCAGTCAATGTCCCCCTGTATTCCCGTATTTCATCCGCAGATAAATCATCCACAAATGCTAAGCCCTTCTTTATCAGTTCAACCGCATAATCATACATTTTCCCGAAATAATCCGATGCATAGAAAATTCTTTCTTCCCAGTCGGGACAAAGCCATTTGACATCCTCGATTATTGAATCAACATATGTATCGTCTTCCTTGGTTGGATTGGTATCATCAAATCTTAAATTGAACAGACCATTATATTTTTTTGCCAATCCGTAATTCAGACATATGGACTTGGCATGGCCTACATGCAGATAGCCGTTAGGCTCCGGAGGAAATCTTGTATGTACCCTGTTCCCATATGTGCCTTTTTCCAGATCCTCGTTAATTATCTTTTGGATAAAATTAACCGATTCTCTGTTTTCTTTTTCGTTGTAATTTTCACTCATTTTTCCCTCCTGTATCTAGTTCTTCATCCATGGTAATAAGCCTGGTAAATTATACCCTGTCAATATGTAATTATAATTAATAAACAGGTGTATTTCAAGCAATTTATTCCATGTATTCAAATAAAGGACGGCAGTGCCGTCCCTCCTATTGAGTCAATATTTATATACTATTTGCTGTAATTGTAGAATCCCTTGCCGGTTTTTCTTCCAAGCAGGTTAGCCCTTACCATTTTGCGGAGCAAGGTGTGGGGCCTGTATTTAGGATCTCCGAATTCATTATAGAGAACTTCCATAATTGCAAGACAAACATCAAGGCCTATCAAGTCTCCCAATTCTAAGGGGCCCATGGGATGGTTTGCGCCTAATTTCATAGCCGTATCGATTTCTTCCGCAGAGGCAACCCCATCAGCCAAAATACCTACAGCTTCATTAATCATGGGAATCAAGATCCTGTTTACTACAAAACCGGGTGCTTCCTCAACACTAACTGGAGTCTTCCCTATTTTTTGAGCCAATTCAAATACTGCTGCATGAACTTCGTCATCAGTGAGCTTACCCTTGATTATTTCAACCAATTTCATGACAGGAACAGGATTAAAGAAATGCAATCCTATTACCCTGCCTGGGTTTTTAACTTTTGAAGCGATTTCAGTTATTGACAAGGATGATGTGTTTGTTGATAATATTGCTCCTTCCTTGGCAACAGCTTCGATATCGGCAAACATCAGGTGTTTTGTTTCCATGTCTTCGGCAACTGCTTCAATGAATAAATCCGCATCGGCACAGTCTTCATAAGCGGTAGTTTTTGTTATATTTGCCATTGTTTCATCCATCCTGGCCTGTTCCATTTTGCCTTTGGCAACTAATTTTTCAAGGCCCTTGCCGATGGTTGCTTCCAAAGTATCATATGTATTCCCCGGCCTGCCCTTCACTATAACCGGATATCCGGCCTGGGCAAATGTTTGTACAATGCCTTTAGCCATTGTGCCCGTTCCGACTACACAAATCTTTTTAATTTCCATATTTTCCTCCTAAATTTTTACTTTGCCTTGGTCATTTTATATCATTATACTTGGTCATATTATATCATTATATATGAAAATAAATCAAGGGAATTTATAAAGGATTTGATAAAAGTTTAACATAATAAATGAACCTAATTTGTATATACTAAACTAAGGTGAAATGATGATTAAAAAAGTTCTAATTTTTACAACAAAACTAATAAATAAAACAATGTCGGACAATATTTTCGCACTGGGTGCCCAACTGTCCTATTATATGATTTTAAGTGTTTTTCCCTTTCTCATTATGGCTATATCCTTATTGTGCGGTTACAGTGAATATATTTACACTATTCTTGATTCATTATCCGGTGTCCTTCCCGGGGAAGTTCACCGCATTATCTTCAATGCATTAAAATACTCTGTTACAAGCTGCAGCAAACCTTATCTGACAACAAGCATGCTGATTATATTATGGTCCGCCACATCCGGGAGCGCCGCAATAATAAACGGAATCAATGTTGCATATGGTTTCAGCACAAAAAAGAATTTTTTGTTCTTAAGGTTACGGGGAATCTTGTTTACCTTAGCTTTAATGATATCAATGCAGGTTGTTTTTGCCGCCATTGTTGCCGGAAGGTCCTTATTACTATTTGTTAAAAAAATATCTATTTTTCAGGACTATAATTTTTTGTTAATTGATATATTAAGATTTACCCTTGCATTTTTTGCCATATTCATTATTTTATTAGCCGCCTATAAGTTTCTGCCCTATGAAAGGGTTAAGTTATCATATGCATACCCGGGTGCAATCTTTGCGGCGGCAGGTTCGATAATTGGTTCATACCTTTATTCCCGCTATGCAAGTTCCAGGGTTGTCTTTATTAATTCCATTTACGGGAATTTATCCGGAATATTCGTCTTCATCATATGGATTTATATTTTATCAATCATTTTTCTTATGGGGGCAGAAGTAAACTATTTTGCATCAAAACAGAAGAAATGACCTATGGAGACGGTTCTCGCCAGACATTTATTAAAGTTTGATTTTACTTTCTATTCTTTTATAGATTTAAAAATGAAATACCCGGATTTTCTATTCGCCGTTTCACAATTGCCAAACAAGCTTTCAAGTTTTGCCTTTGTGCTTGGTGCCCCTTGTTTCTTCTGAATAACCACGTACAATTTGCCGCCCTTTTTTAAATGCTCATATGCACCTTCATAAAAGGAAAACACAACGCTCTTGCCTGCCCTTATGGGAGGATTGGTCATTATGATGTCGTAATTATCCTTAATATTTTCAAAGGCAGAAGAAGCAAGGACTTCCACCCTGTCATCCACCTTGTTTTCTTTTGCGTTCATCCTTGATAATTCCAAGGCTCTTTCATTTACATCACACATGGTAACCAAAGAATTTTTCAGCAATTTGGCGGCGATAATCCCTAAGGGCCCGTATCCGCAGCCCAAGTCCAAAATTCTGCCTTCAAAATCATCGTTTTCACCTAAAACCGTTTCAATCAATAGCATGGAGCCAAAATCAACTCCTCTTTTGGAAAAAACGCTGTTGCTGGTATAAAAATTAAATACTTCTTCTCCCACATTCCAGTCAAATTTGAATATTTCCTTTTCAGTTGTGGGGTTTTGCGTAAAATACTGTTCCATTATGGCTGCTCCCTTGCCTTGTTTTTATTGTTGTTATAACCATATATCATTAAATTATTTATGTCAACGCTAATGTGTTAAATAATGGATACTTGTAAAAGTATCTGCTAAACTGATTATTGATGCAATATAATTTACATCTAAGCCGGGATAATTGTCCGGAAAGGATTTTTATCACTGGCAGGGTTAGCCGCATTGTGATATAATGAATGTAAACAATGAAGCAAAAGCTTTGGCTTTACCTATGATATAATAAATAATTAAGGAGAGATTTTTTGAAAAAACATATATTCATCATCATTTTATTTGCACTGGTGCTGTTGTTTTCATCGTGTACCAAGGCTTCAGAAACATATATGTTTCCCATTGACGGAGAGATTGTGGAGGATGTTTTACGTGATAAAAATTTGAACTGGACCGTTGTTGATGAAGAAATTAAAGAGTATCAGTCTTCATTCGTTATAAAAGATAAGAAGGATGCACCGGGACGGCTTGATATAGGCATTACAGCTATCATTGATTCTATCGGTTATGAAGAAGAAAGATATCTGACAGTTCAAGTTATGTACCCTAATGATTATTCGGTTGAACAAATCCAGGAAGATCAAGTTCAAACTTTGCCTTTACTGTTCGATATAGCGTCTGAGATATATGGAAATGTGGATTCAAAAGCCTTGTATGATGTGTTTACAAAAGATTTGGATGATAACGAAAATTATAAGACTAAAGGTGTACAGTGGAATCATGAAGTAAATGGAAATCATATTTTAATTAAAATTACACCATCAAACAATGGAATAATACATAGAAAGTGTGCTGTTTTTATAATGAATGATGCATCATTCAAAAAATATATGGACGGGCTATATTTAAATCAATAATACATTGCTGTGTTAACAAACAAAAAACCACCTAAAATTAAGGGTTATCACTCAAAGGGACATCAATTGAACCGAGGGGTAACCGGTACGGGGCAACACAAAAGCAGGAAGTCAATCACTATGAAAGGTGACTGACTTCCTGCTTTTTATAATTTATATTACTTCGTCAATAAGTTGTACAGCACTTGTGCCATTTCTGAGCGGGTTGTACTGTCAGTCGGGGCAAGCTTGCCGTTGCTGCCGGAAACAGTTCCTGTTTCCACAAGCAATGTCATGGCGTTCTTTGCCCAAAATGCTATCTGGGAAGCATCGGAGAAATCCGAAAGTTTCTTGCCAGCGTTTCCTTCGGGGAGTTCTCCAATTACCGTCAGCGCATTGTATAGCAGGGTGAACATCTCCTGCCGGGTGATTTCCTTGTCCGGAGCGAACTGGTTGTTTCCAATGCCATTTGCAATTCCAAGTTGCTTAGCTACCGCCAGATAATTCGTATAATAGGTGTTGCCCGCATCTGCGAAATTATCTACAGAACTTGCATCCGGATCGATGCCGTAGGCCCGCAACAACATCACCATAAACTGACCGCGAGTTAATATCGTATCAGGACTGAAATTACCTCCTCCGGTGCCTGTGGTGATATCTCGCGCCGCAAGGAAGGTCACTGCGCTCTCATACCAAGCTCCTACGGGTATATCCTTAAAGCTGATGAGGTTGTAGCCGACAGCAAAGCTTGAGAAGTGCGGTGTCCTAAAGGCCACACTTTTCGTAGTGGTATCGTAGTGACCCCGTATTCCAACAAGCTTACCGCTGTCACTGAGATACCAGATGACGATGGCATGAGGATTCTCTCCCGCTTTTAATGTGTATGGAATACTAACG
>DCDC01000059.1:47776-76893 GCA_002316225.1 Firmicutes bacterium UBA1065
CCCGCCGTTAAAATTGGAAATTGTCTTGCCGCCACCGGTAACCGTAAAGTCATAAACAGGTCTGGAGCCAACCAAGGCCAGCTGAGCCGCCGATAGCTCGGACGTGCCGACTTTACGCACAGTCAGTGTAACATCACCGGAGCCGGCCGCCGTACCGATAGTGTCCATGGCTTTTTTGTCAAAGGTAACCGTGGCCAGCTGTGCGTCGATAGAGGCTGGTTTGTCGGCGGTATTTACTTGATTGAAATCGCTGTTCTTGATGACAACCTGGGTGCCGCTGTTTGTCTGCGTCAGTGTACCTGTGACGGTGACTTTACCATCGGTGGTTGTGACGGTGACTTTCGTACCCGTATCGGTCGGTATGCTGCCACCACCGCCGCCTCCACTGCCAGCAGCCCTGTTAATGTCAATTGTATAAGTTTTGGTTGTTGTACCATCTTCAGCAGTCACTTGCACTGTTATGGTATTGCTGCCGACAGATAACCCGAGATTTTTTGTGGCAGCCACATTGCCATTGATTTTAACCGTGGCGTTGCTATCTGTTGGTACCGCTGCAATGGTTGTATCAGTAATGTTATTAGCCACATTGGCTGTGTAGTTGAAGGTTGTGCTGCTAAATGCCGGGGTCAATGACATGCCGGAAGCCGCAAGTGAGGATAAGGAGGCATTATCGGACAACAGGCTTGTCGCTGATGGAAGATAGGTAACAGGCCCGTAATATACTTGAGTGTCAGAGCACTTTATATAATTCACCAATTGCTCATCAATTTTGCCCCAAATATTGTATTTGGCATTTGTGGAACCGGAGCCAGTATAGAATAAAGAAGATAGCAGACCATATTCATTATCGCTGAAATCGTTTGTATTCTCCGAGGAACCGCCAATTGTTATACCTTCAGGGCTAGGAATATCTACGCCGTAGAGGTATATTCCAAAGTTAAAACCATGGATTTCATTTTTATAAATTTCTTTTGAAGGGTTTCCCTCTCCTCCATAAAAATGCAAGGAAAGACCTTTAGCCGCACTTCCGGATAAATATTCTGCATTATTTGTAAGATTATTACCGGTGCACAATAGGTCCCCCGTGGAACTAACTGATAGGGCACTGCTTTCATAGGTTGAGGACACGCCGATGACATTATTGTCGGCAATTATGCCGTCACCTGCTAAGGCAACTCCATATGCATAATTCCCTGTAACAGTATTGCCTGTAAAGGACAGGTTATCTGTGCCGCAATCTAAATACACAGCCCCGCCGTTTGCATCGCCGGGATTTCGATGGATTGTATTTCCCTTCACCGCGCATATGCCAGTGACTTTCTCTTCAGGCGGGTAGGGTTCATAGATTGCTATATGGTCAAAATCAGTAAAGCTGCAATCAATGATTCTATAGGCCGCTGGATAAGATTTGAATTCATGCTTTGTAAAACCTTCAAACCGGATCCCGTAGTTACCGGTTGAAAATCGGAGATTTTCCAAGGTAACGTCCGGCGCTGTCACAGTTGTCATGACACTAGGATCCGAAATCAGCGCCGGGTGTTTTGAAAGATTTACATTGGAGCCTTGCCCTTTGATGGATACCGGTCTGTCGATCCAGACCGGGGCAATGTAATTGCCATCCTCGACTAAAATCTTACCACCGGAAATAACAAAAGGCACTGCATCAGCGATAGAAGAAAAAGCATCGACCCCATATAAGTGTCCCCCAGCACTTCCGGAGGAATAGCCATCGTCTACATAGGCAATCGAAATCATATCCGTTGAAAGCGCTTCATCAAAAATAAAGACGGAGGAAGGTATGGCTCCATCTGCATAAATGCGATTGGAGACTTCAGCGCTATCTATGGTCCCCCAGTCATTTCCCTTTGCATCAACAAGGGCTTCTGCGGAAGCCCAATCAGGATTCCAGTCGATATTTATAACATTACCCCAAAAGCTGTTGCCATGGTCGGTTCCGCCTAAAGTAAAAGTGATGCCTGATGAATGATCGTCATAATAATACAAGCCGGTGTCAAAATTGACAATTTTGTTATCCTGAATGATAAAGGACGCAGCAGTGATGTCATCATCGTCATTATAGATGCGGATGCCTTCACTTCCGGAACCCTTTAGCCCCTTGTTAACAATTGTATTATTGGTTACCGAGATGCTGCAGTTTTTGCCTTCAGCCTCAAGGTCCAAGCCGTTTTTTGAGGTTTCAATCAGATTATTGGATATAATCACAGAATGCATATTGGCCTCAATCGCTATATCCAAATCCTTAAATGTATTGCCGGATATGGTGCCTGAATATACATCCTCATAGATGCCCCTGCCCGCCCCATTGTTTCCGATCAGGGTATTGTTAGTTATTTGTACGGCAATAGGGCTGCCATCCAGGTTAATTATGGAATTCCAATATTCACCTTCAGACATTTCAAGCACGGAAGCGTCCACGGTTAGGCTTTTTCCATAATCCATAGAAATCGGGTATTTCGCAGTAATATGGCTATCCCTGACAATGACAGAAAGATAATCTGAGTATTCCTGATTTATTCCGCTTTCCAAATCCTCGAACACGCAATCGGTAAATTCGATTGTATTGCCGCCAACTTTATCACAACTATATAAATAAACACCCATCCCTGATTTTTCAATTGCTTCGGTCAAGGGATCATCTCCGGTTAAGGTTATATTATCAAATGTTATGTATGAAAACAGACTACTCGTAAATTTAAACAGCTCGGTGGTTCCCAGCATTCCCGGATTTTTATATACGGTTACCTCATCACTTTCACTGGCAGTTGTAACCAGCACAGTTGCACCGGCAGGTACATTTACTAAACCGGGTGATGGATAACTACCTTCGGCAAGAATAATCTGATAGTTGCCGGTATCAGTCATTAGGGTAAATGCCTTTGCCAGAGTTTTTACAGCACTTTCACCAGACGCTCCATCATTACCATCATCGCCGCTTACAGAGTTCACATAGATGCCAGTTGGACCATCGGCGAGAGCGGGATTGGTGCCAATACCGCTTATTAAAACCGTTGCCATGATAAGGAAAACAAATAGCACCTTTCGTATGATTCGGAAACTCTCTTCAATATTCATAGACCTCTTTTTACGCATGTTTTTCTCCTCCTTTATATTCACAGGTAATGTTGATATTTAGGTATTCTTTCAGATAGCTTATAACTTCCGCAAGAGAACAACTTTCCTCAAGAATACCGGAGTACAGTTCATTTCGGGTCTGTATCTCCAGCCCCGGAAGCCGCCCCTCTGTTAGTGTGACAGATAGAATATCGCCCTCTGAAAGAACATTAACCCCCTCGCCACTCCCCTGAAGTGGAATAAGCGATAGGCTTCCTTCTTCCGCTTTCAGCCGATACGGCTTCATCTCAAAAAATCCGGTCTTAATCCGTGCTAGAATCTCCATGTGCATCACCTCATATTCAGTATAGGGAAAAGCTACCTATTAGACAATATGGCGGCACAATCTGGCAATGACAAAATAGTGGCACAAATAATGCCACTATTGATTGCAATCTGGCCGGTAATCTGCTATTCTGAATGAAAGGGGGAATTGCCATGACTTTTGCCGAAAAACTTGACTTTCTTATGAATATTACTAAAACCTCAAACAGTGCGTTGGCTCACGCTGCGTCGCTGGATGCCTCATATATCAGCCGCCTACGTACCGGAAAACGGCTCATGCCTAAGGATAACCACATGATACAGGGTATGGCTATTTTCCTTGCACGTCAATTCAAAGAGGACTACCAGAAAAAGGCCTTGCTTGATGCTCTGAAGCTGATAAACCTGCCGGGTGACAGCAGTTTGCTTGCCGATGAAATTATCCGTTGGCTGGTACAGGATGGGGAAAACAGCACTCAACAGGTGGGGCGGTTTTTGAGTTCCCTTTCCGGTATGGCCAATCATTCCGAGCAGGTTGGTCAGTCAGATGATTCTAAACCCTATTTTCCTGAAGAAGCTGTCTCCATTTATTATGGCATCGAAGGTAAGCGCAGGGCTGCGGAATATTTTCTTTCCGAAGTCGCCCTATGTGAATCCTCTCAAACTTTGCTTCTTTTCAGCGATGAAGGAACCGCATGGATGACAGAGGATCCTACATATGCCCGTAGGTGGGCGGAGCTAATGATCCGGGTTCTCTCTCGCGGCAATCGAATCAAGATCATTCACACCGTCAGCCGGGATCTGGATGAAATGCTCAACGCCATCAATCAGTGGATGCCGCTATATATGAGCGGACTGATCGAGCCGTATTTTTACCCCAAAAAGCGAGATGGCATTTTCAAACGGACATTGTTCATCGCGCCGGAGACAGCGGCGGTCATTTCAAATTCCGTGGGTGATCAGGCTTCCTCTGCTGCAAATGTCTTATACCGTGATAGGGATGCCGTTGCATCCTTCGCCGAGGAGTTCCTGCAATACCTGCGCCTCTGCCGCCCACTAATGCGGATTTTCACCGCCAGAGAACGGGAGGAATGCTACGCCACCTTGGCCGAGTTTGAGCATGGGCAGGCAGATGCGCTGATTAAGACGGAGTCGCTTTCTCTATTGACCATGCCCGAACCTCTCCTTATGCAGATACTCAAGCGATCCGGTATGGATGAGTATGGCGGCAGTTCTCTCCATGGTGCGCGTTATCAATGTTTTCTGGAGAATTTACAGTCAAACCACTTTACCGAACTCATCTCACTGCCGGATGTTGAAGCTGTGAAAAGCGGAAGCGTCAAGGTATCCCTGTCAGATATGCTGGGTGCGGGGGCAGTGTACTACACACCAGAGGAGTTTATCGCCCATCTGGAGCACATTCTTGCACTGCTTGAATCCTTTGAAAATTACCACATTCATTTGATCGACAACTCAACGGAAGACCGTTATACCGTCTACGCGCGGGAGGAGCTCGGCGTCATTGTAGCGAAAACCTCCCAACCGCCGGTTGTGCTGGCTATCAACGAAGGTAATATGACCGCCGCGTTCTGGGACTTCCTAAAAAGCATGCCTGACGAAAAGACATACAGAGCAGCGAAAAACGTTGATTCTATTGCAGTACTGCGGAACTATCTTGCCGAGTTGGCAGGCTATGCTATTGATTCGGTGCAGTAGCACAAGGATGGCGCTTTGATCAGCTATCCAAAATGTCCGAAACAGGTTCCTCCCCAAGTTGAGAGGGATTACATCATACGTAAGAAAGAAGATGGGTGCCCATGTTGGACACCCATCTTGTCGTTCAATCGTTTCTTGAGTAACAATAAAGAAGAATGATTGACATCTTAGATGTTTTTATCATCCGAAATCATCCTTACCATATTTTCACCGCAAATCATTCCCTGCTTATATTCCTGCCGTGCCTTGGATGCCATACTGGTCCAAGCTTTAAACTCAGTCTCGGTCAGCTTATTCGTCTGACACTCGCTGTCCCAGGCATCCATGCGATAGAAGCGAGAGTACATGCGGTTGTAAATTCGCTGGAACTCTTGCAGATAAATGTCGGCCTCCACATTCTCATGAAACCTCTTCTTTGCACCAAGCTGTTTGCAGGTACGGCCGTTTCCAAAGATGCGGTCACAGTAATCTCGTTTGCGTTTATCCGCAAGAACGAAATATCGGTCACACAGTCCGCAGCGCTTAATGCGGATACCCCTCTTCACCATTTCCATAAATTCCAGATAAAGCATTTCCTCCAAGCTTTGTATGGCAAAATACTGCCACATGCTCACCGAGTGTTCGCTATCCCGATGAATGTCCTGGAGAACACTTTTGATATCAACATCATTGGGATCATTGAACTGAATTATCCTTTCGGCATCAAATTTTCCCCTTTCCATCGGTGCAACGCTGTACATGGAACGCAAAATGTGGTGTGTGAAATCTGGATGAAGGTTGCAAAACATTACATACCGTTCTGGTAAGGTATATTCAGACAGCACCTCATTGCTTAAACAAAATTCAAGTGCCTCGGCATAGACGGCTTGCAAATTAATGTAGTACTGAAAAATAAAATTGGCGTAACCTGCTTTTTCATCTTCTGGTCTGTCACAATTATAAAAGTTACGCAGCAAGTCTCCATTCAAAAAGAAATGGGCATAGCTGTGCTTTTCTTTCAGTAGATCCACGGCTTCCCAGTATATCTTTTTCATATCTTCAAGATTGGCATTGGTGACCTTTACGGTTTCCAGTGCCTTTATTTTTTCCATTGTAGCTGAAAAGTCAAGCTCACAGAAATCCACAATGCCTGTCCCTATATCACCAATCTGCTGAAACGTGGAATGCCCGGCATCGTGGAAGAAAAATATATTCAGCTTATTTGTACTGTCGGTAAAAACCTTGGCAAAAGGATAGGTAATCTCCATATGCCCTCCTTGTAAAGAATAGATTTAGACGAAATAAAATTCTTTCAATTCACGATATAAGAATATCACAATTTTTTCTACAATGAAAGCACCAAAAAGAAAAGTGAGGTGGTTATAAAATGCCAAAGAAATTAGAAACCATGGATGCGGAAACGCTGATGACCACACCCATGGATCCACTGAAATTTATAGTCAGCAAGCTGATACCGCAAGGATTGCATATCCTTGCAGGCTCACCGAAAATCGGAAAGAGCTGGCTGGCGCTTTGGATTTGCCTGCAGGTGGCAAAGGGAGAAAAAGTCTGGGGGCTTGAAACGCTGAAGAGCGAAGTCTTGTATCTCTGCTTAGAAGATAGCTTCTCCCGAATTCAAAGCAGGCTGTTTGAAATCACCGATGATGCGCCGCCAAATTTGCACTTTGCCATTATGAGTGATGCCATCGGTAATGGCTTAGAAATTCAAATTGAGAATTTTCTAAAGGAGCACCCAAGCACGGCACTGATTGTCATTGACACTTTGCAAAAAGTTCGTAAAACTGTTTCATCAAATGTAAATCCCTACGCAACAGACTATGATGACATCAATTCCCTCAAGCAGATTGCAGATCGAAATAAGCTCGCCATGGTTCTAGTGCATCACCTTAGAAAAGCCACAGACAGCGATCCTCTCAATATGATTTCCGGCACAACGGGAATTGCAGGCGGGGCAGACACAAACTTCGTGCTTCAAAAGGACAAGCGCATCGATAATACTGCAAAGCTTATTTGCACCGGCCGGGATATCGAAGATCGGGAGTTATTTCTTGAATTTAATAAAGAAAGCTTTGTGTGGGAGTTACTTTCTCCTGTGGAGGCAGCCGGGCAAGCGGTGGACGAGGTTATTTTTCTTCTCTGTGATTATATAAAATCTGCCATCACATTTACAGGTACAGCTACAGAGCTGGCAGAGCAGCTAAAAATATTCGGCGGAGCGGACTATCTCCCTGCGGTTCTGAAAAAGAAAATGATCAAGCACATGGACTTTCTAAAGCAAAACAATGTCCGCTACTGTGAAAACCGCACCTTTGAAAGACGGGAATTCACCCTCTGCTATGACGGCGATGACAGTATGACGGCAGAAAGCAGCCCCCAAAACTTGCCGTCTTTGCCGTCAGCACTGTCAGGGATGGACAATTCCCTCGCTGTCGCCCCTTGTTTGCCCCTGTGTGAGCCTTTGGAGGGCAACGTGGGATAAATACACCCTTGTCAATAAAAAACGAACTGTGGCGAGATGCTGACCAGATTAAAAAACTCTAATTTATAGGTGAAAAGTCGAGGATTGAAGCGACGGAAGCCCTCCCTTGGGAGGGGCAAGCAAAGCGTCCGGCTATACGCCGGTCACTTTAGGCGGGGCGCTGCCCCACACCCCGAGTGACGAAAGGAGCGTTACATGAAAAAACAGAAGGATAAAACCTATGCATTCAGAATTAGTTCGGCTGACCTGAAAAAGATAAAATCTCAAGCCAAACGAGCGAAAATGACCGTTACAGATTATCTGACCGCCTGCGCCTTGGATAAGAAAATTACTGTTATTGATGGCCTGGATCCTGTGCTTTCTGAATTAAAGGCACAGGGCAGAAACCTTAATCAGCTGACCATTCTCTCCCACCAAGGCAGAAGTTATCCCCGCCAGATCGAAAGGCTCACCGATGCCTACGGCGATATTTGCACCGAATTAAAAAAGCTGCTGGAGGTGGTCTGATGGCAAGCTTCACAAGAATTAAAGTAAAAAAGCAGTCCTGCGGACGGATGCTGGGCGCACTCTCCTACGTGCTGCAAGGGCACAAAGTAGGCTTTGAAGGTAGCAGGGTGGAGAGCGGCGTCAACTGTCTCCCCTATACCAGCTACCTTGAAATGATGACTACCAAGGAGAAATTCAAGAAAACCGGTGATGTGTGCTTCTATCATTTCGTCCAGTCCTTCTCGGATAAGGAGAACATCACGCCATGGCAGGCTAACGAGGTAGCAAAAGAACTTGCCGAAAAGCTGTTCCCTAATTACGAGTGTGTAGTGGCTACCCATAACGATACAGACAATCTCCACTCCCACATTATCGTCAATTCGGTCAGCTTTAAGGACGGCCGTAAGCTACATCTGCCGCCCACCTCCATCCAAGAAATGCGGCAGGTCAATGATGAAATCTGCATGGCGCACGGCTTTTCCGTACTGGAGCCTTATGATGGCAGAAAGAAAAAACGCAGGCTGACACCCGGCGAATACCGTGCCGCGGAGCGTGGGGAGAGCTGGAAATTTACGCTCATTAAGGCTATTGAGGAAGCCCTTCTCTATTCGGTTGATAAGGAAAGCTTTATTCAGAACATGGAATATGAAGGCTACTCCGTCCGCTGGGATCACCACAAATATATTCTGTTCACCACCCCGGAGGGCAAAAGCTGCCGTGACCGCAGCCTCCACGATGAAACCTATCTCAAGGAAAACCTCGAAAAGCTGTTTGCCTACCGAGCTGAACATGGCTTTACCCCACTGACCCCCGAGCCAGCCGAAGGCTGGATGGGTCAGATAGAGCGGACAGGGAGTCTGGCAAGCGACATCCTATCACTGGGCAAAAATCTTGAGAACACGGTCAATGTTTCGCCGCCCATTCCGCCCCAGACTTGGACAGACAGCAAGCGGCGTCAGCGGGAAGCCCTGAAAAAACTGGCACAGGGGCATAAGCTTTCCGGAGAGCAGGAGCAGGAGCAGAAATATATACAGACCATATAACCCCTATAAAGGAGAAAGGAACACTATGGATAGAGAACAAAAAATCGCACGCCACTATTTAAACACCGGCATTCTCGGCGCCTACGAAACAGCTGATGTTGCCCACGAAGAAGAAGCAAACGGAAAGCTCGCTCCCTGCTTTGATGATGCCACTGTGTTTTTTGACACTGACCAAACCATTGCACAGCGCACCATGGTGATAGAGGAACGCCGCTTTCGTATCTGCTCAGTGTTTCCCGCAGATACCGACTGTACACCAACGGATAAGCTGCTGGGGCTGATTGACAGTGAGCTGAAAAAAGAAGCGCATATTGCATAACTGCGATAGACTTGCGGCAGCCGGTGCGGTATGATGTGTAGTACCGTACCGGTTTGCCTCAAGAATAGGAGGATTTACTATGGCAAACCAAGAAAGATATACAATTTTATATGCAAGACTTAGTCAAGAGGATGACATTAAGGGCGACTCCAACAGCATCGTTAACCAAAAGCACATGCTGGAGAAATACGCACAGGAAAACGGCTTTTGCAACACGAAGTTCCTATATGACGACGGATTTTCCGGCACCAACTTCAACCGGCCTTCTTGGAACGAGGTCATGGCTCTGATTGAAAATGAACAGGTGGAAACCCTTATTGTCAAAGACCTGTCCCGTTTAGGCAGAGAGTATTTGGAGGTTGGCAGACTGACCGAGCTGGTATTCCCAAGCTGCGGGGTCCGCTTTATTGCCATCAATGATGGTGTGGACTCTCTGTATGAGAGCAGCAATGATTTTACGCCCATGCGCAACTGGTTCAACGAGCTCCATGCGAAAGATTCCAGTAAAAAGGTGCGTGCGGTAAAGCGAATGCAGGCGGAGCGTGGCGAAATCCTTGGCGGCAGGCCGCCCTATGGCTATCGCAGAGATGAAACGGTGCGCAAGGGTATCGTTCCTGACGAGGAAGCTGGAAATGTGATCAGACGTATTTTCGGATTATGTGCCGCGGGTAAAGGCCCCAACCAGATTGCCCGGGTTCTCACCCAGGAACAGGTGCTCAATCCAACCAATTACTATTACCGCAAAACCGGAGCATCACACAAGTCACTGGATACTACCATGCCCTACCGCTGGACGTCAAGTTCTGTGACCGCCATCTTGAACAACAGAACCTACCTCGGGCATATGCCGGGACTGCGTACTACCACGCTGTCCTACAAGAACAAAAAGGCTGTTTATCATGATGAATCCGAGCAGATCTTAGTCGAGAACACGCATGAAGCATTGATTACACAGGAGCAGTGGGATATGGTGCAGGAGCTTCGACAGCGTAAAAAGCGTACACCTAAGCAGATGGAAGAACCGAATTTATTCTCTGGCTTGGTGTACTGCATCGACTGTGGCAAGCCCCTCGTCCTGCATCGTGCACACACCATGGATGCGATTAAGAACAATTTTATGTGCTATACCTACAAGAAAAAGGGCAAGGACATTTGCTCCTCCCACTACATCCGTGAACAAGACCTGATTCATATCATCCTTGATGACTTGCGTAGAGTCACCCATTTCGCCAGACAGAAAGAAGCCCTCTTTGCAGAGTACATCAACCGCAAAAACTCAGTGGAGCTTCGCCGTGAGATAACCAGTTTGCAAAGGGAGCTGGATGCGGCAAGGCGCAGAGACACAGAACTAACTGCGCTGTTCAAACGTCTTTATGAAGATAACGTGCTGGGACGAGTGACCAATGAGCAGTTTCGGATGCTGTCAGCCGATTACAATGATGAGCAGAAATCCCTCAGAGCTGCCATACCTGCCAGAGAAGCCAGACTGCAAAAGCTGATGGACTCTGCCTCCAATGTGGATGCCTTCATCGATAAAGCGAAACGGTATACTGAGATACGAGAGCTGACTCCTGAAATCCTACGGCTGTTCATCTCACGCATTGAGGTAGGCGAAAAGAGCACCAAATACTCTCGAACCGCAGAACAGGATGTCCGAATCGTCTATCGTGATGTTGGAATCATGGACAGCGTCCAGCCTGCAAAAGAAAACGGTGGGCAGGAAAACATTGCATAAGAGAGAACAAGGCGGACAGCTTTCACCGTCCGCCTTGCCTCAGAACCCCAGTCCACAACCTGTCCCTTTGAACGAGAACAGAATACTACAGGTGGTTTTTTATGTGATTAATTATGATGGTTTTTCAATACTTAAAGACTGAATTAATATGCAAATATCATCCTGCCGTATTGAATGGCTACCGGTTTTGATAAGATCCACTGGTTGGTTGATGAATCGTCATAGTAGAACAAGGCACCTTTTGTGGTATCTACCCCGCTTAATGCTTCCTTTGCAGCCTTGATGCAGTCCTCATTGGCAGGTCTTTTAATCCATCCGTTTTCAACCGGGGTGAATTGGTAATAGCCGTTGATGTTTTGATTGATTACACCGCTGATGGTAGGTGCAAACAAACCGCTTTTCACCCTGTTAACCACAACCGAGCCGACAGCAACCTTAGCCTCATAGGGTTGGCTTTCCGCTTCAGCCATTATCAATCTTGCAAGCAAGTCCAATTCTTGGGCAGTATAGTTTACCACAGGAGCACTTGCAGCCACAGGTTTTTCTTCTGCAATATCTGCCGGTAGTAAGGGAATATCCAATACCTGTCCCACATATATGTAATCCGTCCAAATGTTATTGGCTTGTCTCAAATTAAATAATGAAATATTGTACTTCTGAGATATTTTATATAGAGTATCACCGGCCTGTACTGTGTATTTAACATCCGGAATATTAATGACTTGTCCAACATATAAATCATAGTTTTTTAAATTGTTGGCAACCATTATATTTGACACGCTTGTGTTGTAGGCCATGCTTATTTTGTAGAGGGTATCACCTTTAGCTACCGTATGGGTGGCTGCATATGCGTCTGAATGTATTGACGCGGATAGACCGATTATCAAACCAGTGGTTAATAAAAGAGATTTAAAGTATTTTTTCTTCATTTTCATCCTCCTTATGCCTTCATCCCATATACCCCCGGTACTCGTTATTCTATAGAGATTCGGCTGGTAAAATTGTAATCAATATTTAATATTGAATCAATGGAAAGACCTTGAAGCGTAGGATATATAACACATGGATTGAAATATATTCATTGGGCCGGAGGAGCATCCAATCAAAATATCGTTGAAATTACAAGGTAAATCTATAACAATGGGCAAAATGTTAATGTTTTCTTAAGTTGCATTTGGGCAGAAAGTGCCCTCCCCTAAGGACAAAAAAAAGAGATTCTGTATTCCAGAATCTCTGACTGTTGATGGGATCCTTCGCTTACGCTCAGGATGACATATGTGGTTTCTCATAAAATATGCTCAGGATGGCATATTATGAATGACATAAAAGGATTTGTCCTTATAAGGCTTTGATACAGTTTTCTTTTAGTTTTGCAAGGAATGCTTTTTCTACCGTGTCGAATACCTGGTATTCTTTTTCTTTTCCTCTAAAGGCAGGTACGTAAAGCTTAACCCCTGCTTGGCCCTCAGTGTCTTCTTTGTATTCCGCATTTAGAAGTTGAGCTAATTTTTTGAACATTTCAAGGTTTGACATGCCTGTCAAGGGTTTAATTACCTGAACTGCCTTTCTTACCGTACCGTCTGCACTTACCAAGGTACCGCTGCTTTCAGCCAAGCTGCAGAGAGGTAGTACATATTCGGCCTGGGCTGTAGTTTCATTTTCTAAAATGTCAAATGCAGCAAAGAATTTAAGTTTACCTGCTGCTTCCTTTAGCTCAGGGATATTACCCAACACATCTTCGCCTATAACAACTAAACCTTTAAGCTCATTGTTGACCAAGGCTTTTTTGATTTCTTTACCTGGTGTTCTGAAACCTAAGTTCCAGGCACCCTGGCTGTTTGCCTTAGCTTTTAAAGTTATCAGACCCCTGTGGGGACGCCTGTTGTTTCCTGTTAAAAGGATAATATCGGCCAATACCTTAAGGGCTGCCTTGGGAACCGTGTTTTCATCCGCAAGGATGATTGGCTTCCTTGCTTTCCTGAAGGCTTCGGCTACCTTTAAAGCCTCAGGTAGAACTTCAACCTTGTCCAGGGCTTTAACCAGCTCTTCTCCATTTTCATAGCCGGTTATTGCTTCTTTCCTGATAAATCCGCTGTCAACCAATGCCCTCAGCACTCTCGCAAAGAATACTTCATAGTCTGTCACGTCGGCTTTTGTTGCAAAAGCATCAATTTTAGTCTTATTTGTTGATAAAGAAATCAACTTCTTTGAATTTGACAACCTTCTAAGCTTCATTCCTGCCGAAGGATGGTGCTCATACAACTGTCCTACGGAAATTATCAAGTCCGCATTGTCCAATTCTTCAATTTTTATGGTGGATTCATTCCTGCCCAATACTGCTTCTATACCCGGCTCTGAATCAAGGGTAAATGAACCCTTATACCCGGTATTCAACTCATCTGCCACGGCCTTGATGTATTTAAGCTCTTCGTTGGTTAGCTTAGGTGATACCACAAACGCTATTTTATCATCCCCATACATGTTTTGTATGCTTCTTAAGCGCTTGGCTGTTTCAAATAATGCAGTATCCAGTGATATAGGTTCAAAGCTTCCCTTAACCTTAACCTTGGGCTTAAGGAGCCTGTTTTCATGGTTAATGTGCTCAATACCGAATTTTCCCTTGCCGCAGGCAGGTATTTCACTTTCCCTGCTTGAAGCAAGATATACCATGTTGTCCTTGTGCTCATATACGATTTCGCACCCAACCGAGCAGTAGCTGCACACGGATTTGGTTTTTTCCAAATCCAGGGGTATTTCTTTCATGTTGTTCCTTCTGTCAAGCCATGCGCCAACCGGGCATACATCAATGCAGTGGCCGCATGAAATACAGCTTGTCATCTTTAATTCCTGCTGGAAGGCAGGTGCCACAAAAGTAGCATTTCCTCTTTCCACAAAACCCAAGGCCGATGCTCCGACCACTTCGCCGCAGGCACGGACACAGAGCCCGCAAAGTACACATTTGTCCACATTCTGTGAAATGAAGGGATGGTCGGTTTCCTTGAATTTCTTTTCATTTGTCGCATGATATTTCTTTGTATCTACTTCATATTTCTTTATATATTCAACCAACTGGCATTCAAAATAATCCTTGCAGCCGCATTCAAGACATCTTTGGCCTTCTCTCACGGCTTCTTCCTCTGTCATGGTTGGAAGTATGGGTTGAAAATTATGCTTCCTAATTTCAGGCTCCACGGTTCTGTGAGGAACCCTATGAACTGCTTGTTTATCTTTAAAATCTTCTTTTGTTACTTCCGTGTAAACCAGGGGGATGTCCTTGTAAGGAATCACTTCTCCAGCGAGATAGGTGCTAATAACTTTTGCGGCACGTCCGCCCTGGGCAACAGCCTCAATAGCTATCCCGGGTCCGGTTGCGGCATCTCCTCCCGCAAATACTCCTTCGAGATTTGTTTCAAAGGTTCCTTCCTTAATTGCTATGTTTTTCTTTTTTCCCAAGCTTACATTAATACTGCCACAGTTAACTTCCTGTCCTATTGCAGCAATTATCGTATCGGCTTCAAATTCTATAAACTCACCTGTTGGAAGGGGGCTTTGTCTTCCCGATGCATCCTTTTCACCAAGAACCATCTTTTCGCACCTTAGTCCGGTCACCTTCTCTCCGTCACTTAGAACCAATGAAGGTGCCGATAAGAATGAGAATATGACTCCTTCTTCTTTGGCTTCTTTAATTTCTATTTTTTCGGCAGGCATTTGCTCTTCGCTTCTCCTGTAAACAACCCTTACTTCTTCCGCTCCAAGACGTATGCATGTTCTGGCAACATCCATGGCAGTATTGCCTCCGCCAACCACTATTACCTTTCTGCCTATTCTTACGGGTTTGTTTTCCGCAACCTTTATCAAGAAATCAATACCGCCCAGAACTCCCGGAGTATTTTCCCCTTCGCACCTGAGGGGTGAGCTCTTCCATGCCCCTATTCCAAGGAAGACAGCGTCATATTTGCTCCTCAAATATTCCAGAGATATATCTTGACCGACTTTTACCCCGTAATGGAATTTTGCCCCCATTTTTTCAATGATTGCAACTTCTGCATCAACCACGCTTTTTGGAAGCCTGTATTCTGGAATACCGTACCTAAGCATTCCGCCGGGTTTTGGCATTGCTTCGAATATATCTACTTCATGCCCGTCCACTAAGAGGTAATAGGCGGCAGACAAGCCTGCAGGGCCTGCCCCCACAACAGCAACCTTCTTGCCTGTGGCAGGTTTTAATTCGGGGATGTATGGATTCCCTGTATTTAAGTCATAATCAGCAGCAAAGGTCTTTATGCATGCTATCGATACCGGTTCTTCCACATGCTGCCTGCGGCATGCAGCCTCACATGGGTGAGGACATACCCTGCCTATACATGCAGGAAGGGGCAGCTTTTCTTTTATGAGTTTTAATGATTCGATATATTGTTTGTTGGCAACCAAACCCACATATCCCTGGACATCGGTATTAGCCGGACAGTTTAAGGTGCAGGGAGCTTTACAGTCTCCGATATGCTGGGAAACCAAGAGATTGAGGGCGTTGTTTCTTGCCTCGATCACCCTGGGGGTGTCCGATCTTACCACTAATCCGTCTGTAACGTAGGTTGCGCAAGCCCTTGCGATTTTAGGCTGTCCCTCGATATCTATGATACATAGACCGCATCCTGCATAAACCTCCAACCTTTTGTCGAAACACAAGTGGGGGATTTCTATACCATTTTCTAAAGCTGCTTCCAGTACTGTTTTCCCGGCTTCAGCTGTAATCTCTTTTCCGTTTATATTTAATTTTACTAAGGCCATGTATAATCCTCCTTTTTAGTTTTTCTGCACAGCGTCAAACTTGCATACGCTGAAGCAATTTCCGCATTTAATACATTTTTCCTGATCTATTTCATGAGGATTTTTAACAGTTCCTGAAATACAGCTCACAGGACATTTTCTTGCACAAAGGGTGCATCCCGTACACTTATCCTTGTCTATTTCATAGGTTATCAAGGCTTTGCAGCTCTTGGCGGGACATTTCTTATCCACCACGTGGGCAACATATTCATCTCTAAAATACTTAAGGGTTGCCAATACAGGGTTTGGAGCTGTTTGTCCAAGACCGCACAAGGATGCATTCTTGATACTGTTTGCCAAGCTTTCAAGTTCCTCCAAATCTTCCATGGTTCCCTCGCCTTGAGTAATCCTCTCAAGTATTGTGAACATTCGCTTGGTTCCCACCCTGCAGGGGGTACATTTTCCGCAGGATTCATCTACTATGAAGTCAAGGAAAAATCTTGCTATATCAACCATGCAGTTGTCTTCATCCATTACTATCATTCCGCCTGAGCCCATCATTGAGCCTGCGGCAGCAAGAGTTTCATAATCTATGGGGGTATCAAGGTGGTCAGCCGTCAAACATCCTCCGGAAGGTCCTCCCGTTTGAACCGCCTTGAATTTTTTCCCGCCCGGGCAGCCTCCTCCGATGTCATATATTACTTCTCTTAAGGTTGTTCCTATGGGTACTTCCACAAGGCCTGTGTTTACTACTTTCCCGCCTAAGGCAAATATCTTTGTTCCGGGGGATTTTTCGGTACCCATGCTCCTGAACCATTCAGGTCCCTTTAATATAATCTGAGGTATATTGGCCAGGGTTTCAACATTGTTTATAACAGTCGGTTTTCCCCACAAGCCTTTATTAGCCGGGAAGGGGGGTTTAACCTTTGCCATCCCTCTATTTCCTTCAATTGACTGCATCAGTGCGGTTTCTTCCCCGCAAACGAAGGCACCGGCTCCAAGCCTTGTTTCTATATCAAAGTCAAAACCCGAATTGAATATATTTTTGCCTAAAAGCCCAAGCTCTCTTGCCTGTTTAATCGCCAGCTCCAACCTGTGAACGGCTATGGGATATTCAGCCCTCACGTATATGAATCCCTTTGTGGCTCCTATTGCATAGCCGGCTATGGCCATAGCTTCCAATACCGCATGAGGGTCTCCTTCAAGAACGCTCCTGTCCATAAATGCACCCGGGTCTCCTTCATCGGCATTGCATATTATATATTTTTGATCTGCCTTGTTGGGTGCCGCAAAAGCCCATTTCATTCCGGTTGAAAACCCGGCTCCCCCTCTTCCTCTTAATCCTGAATCCTTCACCAACTGTATAACCTCATCGGGAGTCATTTCGGTCAGGACTTTTCCCAAGGCCATGTAACCATCCATGGCTATATACTCATTGATGTCCTCTGGATTTATAATGCCGCAGTTTCTTAGCACAAGTCTTTTCTGTTTCCTGTAAAATTGAACATCCATCAAAGACTTATGGTCTTCGGCTTCTTCTATACCTTTGAACAAAAATTTTTCTACTATCCGTCCTTTCAACAGGTGCCCTTCAACTATTTCATCAACCTTATCAACATTCATCCTGGAGTAGAATGAACCTTCCGGATAAACTATCGCTATGGGGCCTTCTTCGCATAAACCAAAACATCCTGTAACAACTACCTGGACTTCCTTGTCTAATTTTACTTCTTTTAATTTTTCTTCAAATCTATTTTTTACTTCCATGGATTTATTGGAAGTACATCCGGACCCGCCGCATAATAAAACATGAGATCTGTAAATTTTCACCCTTTTCCTCCTATTGCTGGTATTTTTTTAGAATATCAGGTATTTTTTTTGCTTCCAATTTGGCGTACACTTCATCGTCAATGACCATTACGGGAGCCAGGCCGCAGCAACCCAGGCAGCGGGTAGCTTCCAGGGTAAACAGCTTATCCTCCGTTGTATTACCGACACTCACTTTTAATTCCTCTGAGAGTTTGTCCAAAATTTCCTGCGAGCCCTTTACATAACAGGCAGTTCCAAGACATACTCCTATTTTGTGCTTGCCTTTTTCTTCCGTTGTAAACTGAGTGTAGAAGGTTACTACCCCATAAAGGTCGGCCAGGGGCGTATTTGTTTCATCCGATATGAATTGCAGAACTTCAAGAGGCAGGTATCCAAATATTCCTTGTGCCTTTTGCAATACCTGCATGGTTACACCCTTTGAATCTTTTACGGAATCAATATATGCTTTTAATTCGCTAAATTCTCTTTTTTTTGATAATACAAATTCACTTTGCAAGCTTCAACCTCCATAAATATAAAAACGTCATATGTCAAAGATTATATAATTAATGGGCTGTAAAGTCAATAAAAGACGATTATTATTTATATTTATGCTCAAAAACTCTCAGATAATGGAAAAAACCCCTGAAAAAAGGGGTTTTCAAACATTTAGCATATATTTATGAATTCAGTTTTATTATATCATTCCCAGTCATCCAGTATGGTTAATTTGGTCAAATACAGTTTGTCCTTAAGCTTTCTGCATGAGATGTCATAATTTCTGATAAAGTTGAATTCACCGTCATAGCCCCTCATGTGCCAGTTCAAGTCGGCATTTATCAACAAACCCTCCCCGGTCTGCTCTATGCGGTGAATGTCATGGACCCTGACATCCATTGCCAATTCATAATCCGTTGGGGAGTCAATCACCTTTTGAAGTATAGCCAAATCATTTTGAAGCAAGGAACCTGTTTCGATTTTGCTCAATTTTTCTTTAAGCTTATGCATATCTTTATACCCGTAGAGAAATTCATTCATGATGGCAATACGCCGGTTTAAAAGGTATTCCAATGTATCCGTTTCCTCATGATATTCATAGCCGTTTATTGAAGTATAGCTAAAAAACAGCAATAAGACCATAATAAAAATAAATCTTTTCTTCATGAAAAATCCCCCCATAGTAAAGAAGTCTTTTTATTATAGGGGGATCAGTCTCTTAATACTATCGATAATTGTCGCTGAAAAAGCTAAATTATCAGTGATATTTCAACAAACTTTGCACCGTTAAACCAGGCTTTTCACACTTTTTCTTTTTTCTATGGTAAAGGGTAGTTCCATGCGGCCTTGTTGGGTTTTTTCGCCTTTTATCATTTTTATGAGCATTCTCATGCCTACTGCACCAACATCGTAGTAAGGTTCGCCTATGGTAGTAATTTCGGGTCTTACGAATTTGCCTTCCCTGATGTTTCCAAATCCTACAACAGACACATCTTCAGGAACCTTTATACCGTTATCCAGGAAACTGTCCAATATACCGATTGCAATTTCATCAGTGCTGCAAACACAGGCCGTAAAATCTTTTACCTCGTCTATGATGGATTTTCCCAATTCATATGCCTGGTTATGCTTGTTTCCTCCCACAATATAAACCTTGGAATAATCCATTTCGGCATCTTCAATTGCCTTTAAGTATCCTTCAATCTTTTCGTTTTCAACTGTAGTTCTGTCTTCAAAATCAGAGATATATGCAATTCTCCTATGGCCTTCTTCAAATAAGTACTTTGTTATTTCATATACGGCGGATTTGCAGTCAATGGTTATGTGATTAATCTTTTCACGAACGTCTCTTGTGAAAAATACACAGGGTTTGTTAAAGCTTTTTGCCAGCTTTATTATTTCGTCATCAAATTTACTTCCCACTAAGAACAAGCCTTCTGCCTGCTTCCTGTCCAGGAGCTGGAGGTATTTTTCCTGAGTTTCCTTGCTACCGTAGCTGCTGCAAAGAAGGATGTCATAGCCGTACATTTTCCCTATTTCTTCAATCCCTCTGACTATATCCGCAACATAGCTTTGGGCCAAGTTATTTACTATAACACCTATCAAATAAGACCTTCTTGTTACAAGACTTCTTGCCACATCATTAGGTTTGTATCCGGTTTCTTCGATAACCTTCAGTACTCTTTTTCTGACTTCAGGGCTGACAGGTTTTGAGTCGTTTATTACCCTAGATACGGTTGAAATCGATACTTCCGCAAGCCTGGCAACATCCTTTATCGTTATCATGGTTTCCTCCTTTTATTAACATTGGTAATGTATTCCTGACATCATTATATATGTTTTTTATCCTAAAGGCAAACATTATTTTCCCGTTTTCCTGAAAAAAATATGCCATCCCGGGCGAAGCAAAGGATCTCATGAGATCCTTCGGGCTAAAGCTCTCAGGATGACACTTCATAATAAAAAACCCGCGTGTGCCGCAAACCTATAATTCACACCCGCACCTAGGCAGGTGGGATATCTGTCGGCTGATTCTGGCTTCCCGTCCAAGCGGGCTTGTCATAGGCAGTCGAACGCGAATTCCCTTTTACAATATGTCGGTTGAATTAATAAGTTTCCGAACACCGCAGGCTGTTTATTTAATTATATTATATCAAATTTATGCAGTTTTTACAACTTGTTTTTGCCGGGACCAAGGTCCCTGAAAATATTTTAGCCAGTGATTTAGATAATATTCAACTATATTTTTGTATCAGGTCATCCAATTCATCCTGGTATATAACTTCTCTGTCAATGAGGAGTCTTGCGATTTTTTCGATTGTTTCCTTGTTTTCTTCAACAATCTTTTTCACTTCTTCATATATTTCGGAGGTCAGTTTTTTTACCGAACTTTCGACAGAAGTCAATGGAATCCTGAGTTTGTCCGACAGTATCTGATAATTAATGAAGGCTTCATCATTCATACCGTATTTTGCTACATATTCAATGGCTAGGGATGTTACCTTTTCTATATCGTTTTGGGCTCCGGCAGTAATATTTTCTCTTCCGAGAAACACTTCCTCGGCTACCCTTCCCGCCATCAGAACACACATATGGTTTCTTATTTTCTTTTTGGTAATCACTTCTTCGGCTTCGGGGGTGCTAAGGGTGTATCCTCCTGCTCCCTTGCTTGTTGGAATTACGGAAACACGTATAATCTTGTTTTCCGGAAGCAAATGCCTTGATACAAAGGTATGTCCCGCCTCGTGATAGGATGTGACCGTTTTTTGCCTTTCATTGTCGAAATCCTTTTTTTCAACTCCCGCCAAAACATCAAGGTATGCTTTTTTTATGTGGCTGCCGGTTATTCTGTCTGAGTTCTCCCTGATTGCCGTCAGTGCTGCTTCGTTAATGAGGTTTTCAATCATGGCCCCGCTGAAATAAACGGTCAAATCTGCCAGTTCATCTATGTCAACATCTTCAGCCTTCTTTTTCTTTAAATAAAGCTGTATTATTTCTTTTCTTGCATTTTTGTCGGGAAGCATTATTTCTATCTGCCTGTCAAATCTTCCCGGCCTTAACAAGGCCTCATCCAGGGTATCGATTCTGTTGGTGGCCGCAACCACAACAGTTCCCGAATCTTCGGCAAATCCTGACATTTCCGTTAAGAGGGCATTCAGGGTCCTGTCTCCCTCATCGCTTCCTTTGATGTTGCCTGCTGCCCTTTTCTTTCCTATTGCATCTATCTCATCTATGAAAATGACGCTTTTCCCTGATTTTTTTGCCTTCCTGAAAAGATTTCTGATTCTCCCTGACCCAAGGCCGGCATAAACCTGCACGAAATCAGAGCCCGATACCGCATAGAAAGGAACTCCCGCTTCTCCTGCCAGGGCCTTGGCCATTAAGGTTTTGCCTGTGCCCGGTTCTCCGTAAAGAAGTATCCCTTTGGGCATTCTTACATTAAACTTGCTGTATTTCTGCGGATTTTTTATGAAGTCAACCAGTTCCAAAAGGCTTTGCTTAGCTTCATGATTGCCGGCTACATCATCGAAGGTCATGGTTGATGAACCTGTATATTCAATTTCGCTCAAGCTGTTTATTTCTTTTTGGGCCGAATTCTTATTTTTAAAAAATATGAAATATATAAAAATTATAACACCGATAAGAGCTATAACCTGATATGTTTCCATGATATCCCCCTATCTTTGTCAATCCTGTCATCCTGAGCGTATGCGAAGGATCTATGGGATTCTTCGGGCAAAAGCCCTCAGAATGACACATACAAAAACTATAGCTTATTATAGCATGGGGATATACATTTATATATACTCAATATATAGCTTGGGTTCATTAATTTTCCTTTGTTTCCAACAAACATACGCACTGGGCCCCTATGCCTTCGCCTCTTCCCTCGAAACCCAGGTGTTCGGTGGTGGTTGCTTTTATGCTTATATTTGAAACATCGGATTTCAAATCTTCGGCTATGTTCCTTTTCATTTCTTCAATGTAGGGAGACATCTTAGGTTTTTGGGCTATTATTACGGCATCAAGGTTGCATATACTATAATTGTTTTCCTGCATAATTTCATACACCCTTCTTAACAAAACCCGGCTATCTGCATCCTTATAGGCATCATCCGAATCAGGAAACAATTTTCCTATATCACCTATTCCCATGGCTCCCAAAAGGCTGTCCATGATGGCATGAATCAAAACATCCGAATCCGAATGGCCAAGGAGGCCTTTTTCATATGGGATGTAAACCCCTCCGATAATTAATTTCCTGTTTTCAACTAAAGCATGTACATCGTATCCAATTCCAACCTTCATACCTGCTCCTTCAATATATGTTGGCTATGATTTCCGCCAATCTCAAATCAAGGGGTGTGGTTATTTTAATATTTTTATATAAACCCTCGATGGTTTTTACCTTATAACCGTAGTATTCGACAATGGAAGCATCATCGGTAAAGTCTGCATTTTCAGTCATTGCCCTTTCATAACATTCCCTTATTAAGGAATAGTCAAAGGCTTGAGGTGTTTGAGCAGCTCTTAGTTTTTTCCTGTCAAGGGTTTTTACAACCGTCCCTTCTTCCGATATTTCCTTTATGGTATCCATAACTTCAATAACCGGAACACAAGCCCTATATACGGATGCATTTTCTATGCAGGTGCTTATTAAATTATATGAAATAAAAGGTCTCACTCCGTCGTGAATCAAAACAATATCACAGTCTTTACCGACATTTTTCAAGCCTTGATAAACTGATTCGGTCCTTGTTTTTCCCCCTGCAACCACTTTTGATATTTTGGCGTAAAAGGGTGAAATTCCGTTTTTCACATATTCCACTTCGTCTTTGTTCACAACAAGGATGATTTCATCTACTTCATTGCTTTTTTCAAATTTATACAGGGTGGTATCCAGAATTGTTTTTCCGGCAATGTTCAAATACTGCTTGGGAATTTGAGAATCCATCCTTTTCCCTTTTCCCGCAGCAACTATTATTGCAGAAACATGTTTTTTGTTTTCCATATATCCCCCTTCCAAATATGCTTTTTCATCCTGAACGCAAGGACCCTATGTCATCCTGAGTGAAGCGAAGGATCTCATTGTATCCATGGGATTCTTCGGGCTGAAGCCCTCAGGATGACACTATGGGATATTCATAGTAATGACCCATATATCACAATAACTTCTTAATATCCAGATCCTCTAAGGTAACATGGGGTACTCCCAAAACCCTTGAAGGAATAAATGCCCCGTGGCAGTCGGATCCTCCGGATATCATTAAATTGTTTTTCTTGCAGAAATCGATATAATAGTCTCCGCTGCCTCCGTTGTAGGGAGAATAGCACTCAATTCCGTCTATTCCAAGCTCCAGCCAGTATTTTAATTCTTCCCGGGGCATAAGGGTATTCCTGTAGTGATAGGAAGGATGAGCCAAAAATATTTTCCCTCCGCTTTTCTTGGCAATTTTTATGACTTCCTCCGGGTTTTTCAGTTCAGCCTTAATTCCCGAAGCGTATACATCCTTCAAGTGTTCCGGTATATCCTTGTGTATACCTTTATCAATCATGTAGTTGGCTGACTTCCATCCCCCTCTTTTCCTGTTGTTTTCATACTTTTCGAATTCTTCAAAGCTGATGTTTTTGTATTTATTTGCTACATACCTTATATAATCGGCATTTGAGCTCAACTTGTTCTGATTTGTCCAGTCCATCAAATCAAGAAGGTCCTGATCCTTTATATCAAAATTATACAAGGTGAGATGATATTCCTTCCCTTGATATTCTGCCGATAGTTCTACCCCGGGGATAAAAATCAAATTATCCTTATGGTCCAATACTTCTTGCATGTTTTTGATATTGTCAACACTGTCATGGTCTGTAACGGAAAATATTTGAATTTTATTTTTAAGCAATTCGTTTTTTAATTCTTCCACATCCCAGGTGCCGTCAGAAGCAACAGTGTGTATATGCATGTCAACCTTCTTCATATCCTGCTTCGTATAATTCCTATCATACATTCCTTTCTTAGTATAGAGAATCCTCGTGGATCCTGGTATAAAACATGGTTTTTACCTCTTCAAAATTTTTGGTCTGGGCCATTATCCACATCAATTTTGTGATAACCGCCTCAATATTCATATCATAAGCCTGGAGAACATTATATTTTTGAAGGGCTTTGACTCCCACCTCATAGATACCCATGTCGCTTCCTTCAAACATGACCTGGGTTGCTATTACAATTATTTTACCTTTTTCTATTAGGCCTTCCAGCTTATGTAAAAAGTTCCTTTTGTCAAGGAAAGGGAGTCCTCCGGCCCCGTAGCTTTCTATTACCAGTCCTTCATATTTTTCACCTATGTAGTCAAGCACATCAGCTTCCATTCCGGGCGCTAATTTCAATAAGAATACGCTGGGATATATCTTTTTGTAAAACTTAACTTCTTTTTCTATATTATATTTGCTTATGTATTTTGTTATCCGCCTGTCATCTATTATTGCCGCTACGGGAAAATTAATGCTTTCAAAAGCACTATAGCTTTTGGATTTTACTTTTCTCGCCCTTGTTCCTATTATAGCCTTGCCGTCAAAGACCACATAAACCCCGCTTACTCCATCCTCCGAAGCAAACCTGAAGCTGTCCAGGAGGTTTTTCTTGGCATCGGTTATCTCGGCATTTATCGGTTTCTGAGCCCCTGTCAGTACTATGGGCTTGCTTGAGTTTTGAATTAAATAAGATAGGGCAGCCGATGTGTAGGCCATGGTGTCCGTCCCGTGAGTTATTACAAAACCGTCATATTTGTCATAATACTTCTCAATTGCTTCGGTCATCATAACCCAGTGCTCCGGTTGGATATTAGTGCTGTCTATATTCAAAAGCTGTATCGAATCCGCAAGACAATATTCTTTTATTTCGGGAACATAGGCCAGCAGTTCATCCGAGCTGATTTGAGGAACCAGTCCGTTTTCCGTTTTTATTGAAGCAATCGTGCCTCCGGTTCCTATCATTAATATTTTTTTCATTACACCCTCATTCCTTATTTTCAATTATTTTTTTCATATCTTCCGGTATCGGGCAAGTAATTGTAAGCTCTTTATTTGTAACCGGATGCTTGAATTTCATCTCATAGCAATGAAGAGCCTGCCTGTCTATCAATAAACTGGGGTTTCCGTACAAGACATCACCTACAAGGGGATGGCCTATATGCTTTAAATGGACCCTTATCTGGTGGGTTCTTCCGGTTATGAGTTTTAGTTTAACCAGGGTCATGTTATTTAGAAGCTTTTCCGATTTGTATTCGGTTATACATTCCTTGCCGGAAGGATGAACCTGACGGATTATGTCATCAGGGTTAAGCCGAGCTATGGGAGCCTTGATTGTCCCTTCTCCCTCCAATATGCCTTCGACTATAGCATAGTAGTATTTTTCAACGGTGTTTGATTTCATCTGCTCAGCCAGCTGGTTGTGGGCATAGGGGTTCTTGGCAATCAATACCAGGCCCGATGTGTTCATATCCAGCCTGTTAATAAACCTGACCTTGCGGTTTATATTATTCTTCCTGAAATAGTAGGCAACCCCGTTTGCAACCGTGTCATCCCGGTGGGACCGTGTAGGGTGAACCACCATATGGGCTTGTTTGTTGACAACCAATAAATCATCATCCTCATAAATAATATCTATGGGAATGTCCACAGCCTCGTATTCGTCCTCTTCCTCGTCAAATTCTATGGACAGGACATCTCCTTTAAAGATACTTTTATTTAATTTTACCGGTTTCCCGTTCAAAAATATCTTGCCCATTCTCTCTAACTTCTTGGAAAGCCTTCGGGAGAAATTTAACTTCTCCATCAATATGGTCTTTACAGTTTTGTCATTTTCTTGTATGGTATATTTAAGGATATTGTTAAACATCGTATACTCCTTTGATGTCATTCAGGGAGATCCTTCGCTTCACTCAGGATGACAGGTGTCGTTGTCATTCTGAGGGCTTCGGCCCGAAGAATCCCATGAGATCCTTCGCTTCGCTCAGGATGACAAAATAGAGTGTCATTCAGGATGACAACAACCGGTTATATCTTGTGTTCTTATAATAATATATAAGATTGATAAAGTAAAGGGGATAATCATGAAGGAAAAAGTAATAAACATCATTGCCAACGATGACTGCTACACATCCGATATCAAGAGAAAGCTCATTAAAATATTGACGGAAAAGGGCTATGAATACCATGAAGGTTTCAGTAAAAATGCCCAATTGAACATTACCATCGGAGGAGACGGTGCTTTTTTAAGGGCTGTGAGAGAGAGTAATTTTTCCCAAATACCCTTCATAGGAATAAATACAGGGACCTTGGGTTTTTATCCCGAAATAACACCGGAAAATCTGGAAAATTTCATAACCAATTACAATACCGGAAATTACACGATAAATCCTGTAAATTTAATCGAATGTGAAGTTGTTACCGCTGCCTTATCCGAGAAAATATATGCGGTTAATGATATAGTACTTAAAAGAAAGGATATGAAAACCGTCCACCTGGATGTCTATATAGCTTCAAATCACCTGGAGAAAATAAGCGGTGACGGGTTAATCATTTCTTCCCCCCTGGGCAGCTCCGCCTACAGCAAATCGGCAGGTGGAAGTTTAGTTTATCCTTCGCTGAAAACACTCCAGATAACCCCCCTATCCCCTATATTGTCAAATGCCTACAGGTGTTTGGAATGCAGCATTATAGTGCCGCCTGAATTTGAAGTTGCCATATATCCGGAAAGAAGAAAGGATTATTGTCTGGCTATTCTAGCAGACGGTGAAGTTTTTGAATATGATGAAATGGAGCATGTGCTTTTCCGCACATCAAAAAAAGTCATAAACCGCCTGTCAACGGGAACCTTCAACTACTGGAACGTAATAAGGGAGAAATTCCTCTAAAGGAATTTCTCCTTCCTACATTCTTAAAGTGAACTTGCTCCCTACGTTAACTGTGCTTTCCACCGTCAGGGAGTATTTGTGTTTATCGGCAATCCATTTGGCAATGCTAAGGCCCAGCCCCGTGCCGCCTTCCCTGTGCCTTGCCTTATCCGCCCTGTAGAACCTGTCAAATATTCTGTCCAAATCTTTTTCATGTATTCCGATTCCTGTATCTTCAACTATTAATAACTTCTTGTTCTTATCGGTTTTCAAGGTCACGGTTACCCTGCCCTCTTCCGTGTATTTAACGGCATTGTCTATCAATATCACGGCCAATCTTCGCATCTTGTCATAATCTGCTTTTATCATTACATTGTCTTCAATGTCGGTTACCAGCTCAATATTTTTGTTTGCTGCTATTACTTCCATGGACTGACACACATTTTCCACCACTTCAGAGAAAGAAAATTCGGAAATGCTAAGCTGGCCTTCATTGTTGTCAGCCTTGGCAAGGATCAAAAGCTGGTCAATAAGTTTAGCCATGACTCTTGTTTCAGAATAGGCATTATCAAGCCACATTTTGTTTTCTTCGACAGACCCGTCTTCATCACTTAAAACCACATCTAAGTTTGTTTGTATTACGGTAAGAGGGGTCCTGAGCTCATGGGATGCATCTGCAACAAACTCCTTTTGCTTCATCCACGTTTCCCTGACGGGGGTCAGGGCCTTGCCTGTAAGGAAATAGCTTAATACCAGCAGGATTACGGTACCTGCAAGTCCTATTGCAACAAGCACGTTTCTTAAGAAATTCCAAAGTATATCTTCATTGACCGTGTTTTGATAAACCTGGACAACGGTTTGACCGGTTAAATCATTGAAATATCTTGTATAAATCCTGTAGTTGTAGGAACCTATTTTTTTCGTAGTGTATGAATCCTGCTTTTCTTCAAGGGACTTTTGGGCAAGTGATTTTATTTCATCGGCTATTTCTTTGTCACCCTGGTCGGAAAAAATCAGCCTTAAATTCGAATCGTATACAATATAGCAGGCATCAAGCCTCCTGTTATCCAGGGGATATCCTTGCACATATTTTCTGAATAGGGTTCCGTTGAAGAAGTATTCCGCATAGCTGGCGTTTTTATAATTATAAATTCTCAAAGCTTCAGCCTTCATCAGCTCCCTGTTGCCGTCCTCAAATACGATCCTGGTGAACTGATATATGCCGCAAGCAACAAAAAACATGAAAAGAATGAGTATAATGCCCATGTAGGCGGTTAGTTTCAAATGAAGTTTCCTAAACATTATTTCTCCTTCAGCATATAGCCCACGCCTCTTACGGTTTCGATTTTTACGTTTGTATTTTCAAGTCTCTTTCTTAAATGATGAACGTATATTTCAATGTTGCTTTCCAGTATATCCGCTTCAAGTCCCCAAATCCTGTCAATGATCTGCTCCCTGGTAAAAACCTGGCGGGGTTTTTTTATGAACATTTCCATGAGCATGGCTTCTTTCAGAGGTATTTTGTATTCCTTGTCTCCTACATACAAAAGATAATTCTTGACGTCATACTTAATATCCTCAAATTCATATATTTCGCCCACAAATTCCGTGCCCTTCCTCCTTGCCAGGGCCTTGACCCTGGCAATCAACTCTTTTGTGGCAAAGGGTTTAACCAGATAATCATCGGCTCCGGATTCAAGCCCGAAAACCCTGTCATCAACCGTATCCTTGGCGGTAAGCATGATTACCGGTGTTTTTATTCCTTCACTCCTGATGGTTTTCAATATTTGTATCCCGTCAATTCCCGGAAGCATTATGTCCAAAACTATAACATCATAAATATCCTTGCTTGCAAGAATCAGCCCTTCTTCACCGTCATTTGCAATATCCACGTCAATTTTTTGCTTATTGAACAGGTAACTCAAGGCCTGAGTAATTTTAACTTCATCTTCAACGATTAATATTCTCAAAATAA
>DCDC01000154.1 GCA_002316225.1 Firmicutes bacterium UBA1065
AGAAACCTGACCAAAAATGGATAACCACCGTATGTTAAACTAAGATATAAATAAGCTACGATTGTAATAGGTACGAACAAGTCCTCTGCAAGAACAAGGGATGCAAAGAGAACCATGGGACCATCGGCTCCTCCGATAAGTGAGATGGCCGCAGCCTCGCCGTATGAAAAACCGAATGCATGGGCGATTGGGAATGTCGCCACGGTACCAAGCTCAGCAAACATTGCAATCAACATTCCGGTAAAAGGATATTTTAATACGCTTCCCACATCCGATATTACTCCTATGCCCATAAAAATCAGGCAAGCTATCAAGCCGTTACTGAACATTAAAGTATAAACAGGCTGCAACCAGTCAATCTGCAATATATTCATAAGCTCATCGGTATTTGTCACCATAGGTTCCAGGAATATGGTTCCTATCTTTGATGCGGAAAGGAATAAGACACCGGAATTTACTGCAGCCATTCCAAAGCCCATGGGGATCATGATAAGGGGTTCCAATATTTCTTTTTTCCCTAAATAAACCAATAAAATTCCGAGTAAAATAAGCACAATCCTTGCTAATGCAATTTTGGGCTCCTGTACAAAGAGGGTTCCGACACCTTGAAAAAGATTTATAAAATTCAATCAATCACCCCATTTCCTGAGGATTTCCTGATTATGAACAAAACAAGCTTAATTAAACCTGCAATAAATACCGATACCGCAAATCCCAGCAAATATACCGAAAAGGCAAAAGTAATATCTTTCATGGCTGCTCCTTCAACTTAGTTCCTTCCTGACAAAAAATACAAAAACCGAAGCAATGACTATGATTATAATGAATGCATACAAAGGATCTATATTAAACATACCCTATCACCTATATCACTTTCATTTAATTTTGCTCTGGGCCCTTCTGTATGTTGATTCCATTAATTTATCCTTGTTTACGATAACTCTTTCATACACTCCCTTGCATATCAGGCCTATTTCATCATGGCAAGAAAAATCAAGAAAAACTTTGTTGCCTGATACTTCGGTTACGGTTAGAATTGTTGTTATTGTTCCGCCGGCCAATGTTAATGTAGGCTGCTCATGAGACAGTTCTATATATTTACCGACTGTTATGTATCCCGGCGGAAGTAATGGATCAAGCATTTTTACCGATGCCTCTATGATTATGTCCAGTACTTCGGGGGTTGACAAGAGGTAGTCTAATGAATCGTTGGACCCTGAATATATGTACTTTTCTCGCACATATCCTTCCCTTTTATGAATTGTCGAAAGTCCCGCCGATATGTTATATTTCACTACCAATATCCCTCCTATATCCCTAAGGTTTTAAAATTGGTCGCATTTTTGCGACAGATGTTTGTTTCTGCTATATATTAATACGAAATTGTTAATTTTGCAATACTTTCGGCTTAAATGAATCCAATTAATTTAAACTTGCAAAAAAGACAGCTGCTCTATACCCCCGGTTCCTTGCCAAACCGGGGGCATGAGCGCTGCCCCCTTTAAAAACCTTTATTTTTAAATCAATAATACCGATGCCAGCCCAAAATAAACCATTAAGGTTAACCCGTCAACCAAGGTTGTAATCAAGGGACCTGCCATTATGGCAGGGTCTAATTTCAACTTTTTTGCCAGTAGTGGAAGCAGTCCTCCCACCATTATTGCCAGAACTATGATTAAAGCTACTGTTGCGGATACCGTCAGGGAAACCTGCAGGCCTACCCTGTCAATAAGCATGTTCTTTGCGAAATTCACCGTGGCTAAAACTATTCCCACAACTAAGCTTATCCTGAATTCCTTCCATAAAACCTTGCCGGCATCCTCCAAACTTACATCTTCCGTCGCCAAGCCGCGGATTATCAGGGTTGAAGACTGATTCCCCGAATTTCCGCCGGTATTCATGAGCATGGGAATAAACATGGTAAGAACCACATAGGTGCTTAAAAGACTTTCAAATTTGGTAATAATGCTGCCTGTGACCGATGCTCCCAGCATAAATATCAAGAGCCAGGGTAGCCTCATTTTTGCCAGTTGGAATACTCCAGAATTCAAATAGGATTCTTCCGAGGGCACCATGGCAGCCATCCTCTGCAAGTCTTCCGTTGCCTCGTCTTCAATTACGGTCATAATATCATCGAAGGTGATGATACCCGTTAGCCTGTGCTCCCTATCCACAACGGGCAAGGCCATAAATCCGTATTTCTTAAAGGTATTGGCAACTGTTTCCTGGTCATCATGGGTTTCCACATAGATGATGTCTTCATGCAAAATATCTTCAATCAGTTTATCTGAATCAGCAATAACCAAATTTCTCAGAGATACTATTCCTTTAAGCTTTTTGTTGTTGTCTGTAACATAGCATGTGTAAATTGTTTCCTTGTTCAAGCCGGTCTCTTTAATGTGGTCCAGGGCCTGCTTTACCGTCATGCTTTTCTTAAGCTCCACATACTCGATGGTCATCAGGCTGCCGGCCGAGTGGGCGGGATATTTCAGGAATTGGTTTATCAAAGCCCTCTCTTCGTGGCTTGAAGAGGCTAAAATCTTGTTTACTATGTTTGCCGGCATTTCTTCCAGCATGTCGATCATGTCGTCAAAGAAGAGTTCATCCAAAATGAACTTTAATTCTTTATCTGTGATCGAGTTGATTATCTGAGCTTGTTTTTCAGGCGAAAAATGGGCAAATACTTCAACTGCGATATCCTTGGGCAATATCCTGAATACCAGCAGGGATGTGGAATGGTCCAGCTCTTCGATTATTTCGGAAATATCAACTTCATTCATTTCCGTGAGGGTATTTTTCAGATCAATATATTTCTTTTGCTCGATTAATTCTAAAATTCTATCATCTCTCATCAGTTCCCTCCTTTAGATATTAAGTTTAATTCATTAATCTATCGGGGAAACCACGGTGGCGAATATGGTTTCTCCAACTTTGTCTTTGTATTCAGCTATTAAGTTCTTACTCACGGGATCAGAATCCATATTCATCACACTCCTTTTTGTCATCCGGAATTATTCGAGCTAAAGCCCCGGGAATGACACTTTATCAATTTTTATCCATCATATAATTATATCACTTTTCTTTATAATGAACACTAATTTTTTTGAAACCCTCGCAAAAAAAACGGGCGGTATTAACACCGCCCCCTAAGAGATTATTATCAGGCTAAAGTCCCTCCTTCAAAGAGTATTTCAAACTCTTTGCCGGTGATTGTCTCTCTTTCCAGAAGAGCCTGAGCGACATTGTGCAGCTTTTCCATATTTTCGCTCAAGAGCTTTTCTGTCCTGCTGTAAGCGGCGTCAATGATTTTTCGCATTTCTCTGTCAATTTTTGCTGCAACATCTTCGCTGTAATTCCTTATCCTGTTGAAATCCCTGCCTAAGAACACTTCGTCATCGCTGGTTCCATAGGCCATGGGTCCTAATTCATCACTCATACCGTAGGTAGTAACCATTGCCCTTGCAATTTTGGTTGCCCTTTCTATGTCGTTGGAAGCCCCGGTTGATATATCGTTAAGAGCTAATTTTTCAGCAACCCTGCCTCCCAACAACCTAACTATATATTCTTCCATGTCGGTCTTTGACCTGTATGTCTTGTCTTCCTCCGGGAGATACATGGTAAATCCGCCTGCTCCCCCTCTCGGAATGATGGTTATCATGTGAACCGGGTCCTTATTTGATGAAAGCCTTGCCACAACCGCATGACCTGCTTCATGATATGCAGTCAGCTTCTTTTCGTTTTCGCTTATAACCTTGCTTCGCTTTTCTGGTCCTGCAATTACCTTTGTTATGGCTTCTTCGATAATATCCATTGTAATGACCGATTTGTTCTGTCTTGCAGTCAGGAGGGCTGCCTCATTCATGGCATTTTCCAAGTCGGCCGGAGTGAATCCCGGAGTTCTTTTGGCTACTATGCTTAAATCCACATCCTCTGCCAGGGGCTTCTTTCTTACGTGGATTTTCAGGATTTCCTCCCTTGCCTTTATATCCGGAAGGCCTACATGAACCTGCCTGTCAAACCTTCCCGGCCTCATCAAGGCTGGGTCCAAAATATCAGGCCTGTTGGTTGCCGCAATGATGATTATTCCTTCATTGCCCGAGAATCCGTCCATTTCAACCAAGAGCTGGTTCAAGGTCTGTTCCCTTTCATCATTGCCTCCGCCCAGTCCTGCTCCTCTTCTTCTGCCAACGGCATCAATTTCGTCTATGAATATGATGCAGGGGGCATTCTTCTTTGCCTGGTCAAACAAGTCCCTTACCCTTGATGCTCCCACACCTACGAACATTTCAACGAAATCCGAGCCGCTTATGCTAAAAAAGGGAACCCCTGCTTCACCGGCTACAGATTTTGACAGGTATGTTTTTCCCGTTCCTGGAGGTCCCACAAGGAGTACTCCCTTGGGTATGCGGGCCCCAAGCCTTACAAACTTGGCCGGATTCTTAAGAAAGTCCACAATCTCACTTAATTCTTCCTTTTCCTCGTCCAGACCTGCCACATCCGCAAAGGTAATCTTCTTTTCATCGTCCTTTACCATGTGAGCCCTGCTTTTTCCGAAGCTCATGGCCTTACCCGGTCCGGCTCCCTGGGACTGTTTCATGAATACATACCATAAAACTCCCAATAAGACTAACATTCCAATTGTAGGCAAAGCCTGGAGCCACAGGGGAGTGGGAGGTACGGGCTCACCGATTACTTCTATTTCGCCGGCTTCTATCTTTTCTGCCAGGTAATTGTCATGAAATGCTCCCGAAAAATAAAACAGTGAAGGTATATAGGAAGTAAACTCTTTACCGTCTTTAAACACTCCTTCTACCTCATTCTCGGTAAAAGTGAGTTTTTTTACATTATCCTTTTGTATTTCAATTACAAGCTCGCTATAGCTGATGCTGGTTACTTGCTGGGGCTTCTCCACCATGCTCTGGACCAGCAGTATGATCACTACGAATATCAGGATATACATAGCGATGCTTCTCATAAATCCTTTCAATTAAAACCTCCTGTGTCTAAACTGACTACTGTATTTAATATAACATAAAAGTACTGCCATTACAAATGTTTATTACATTTTTTTAACCTTTGTAAACTTCTTCCTTCAGAACGGCAATATAAGGCAGATTCCTGTACTTTTCAGCATAATCCAGGCCGTAACCCACCACGAATTCGTCAGGAACCACAAAGCCCGTGTACTTTATGTCCAAATCTGCTACTCTTCTTTCCTTTTTGTCGAGTATTGTGCATATTTCAACAGATGCAGGGTGCCTGGTCCTTAAGTTCTCCACCAGGTAAGCCAAGGTGAGCCCTGAATCTATAATATCCTCAACTATCAGGACATGTTTGTCTTCTATGCCCATATTCAGGTCCTTTAAAATTCTTACCACACCCGATGTTTTCGTATTGTTCCCGTAGCTGGAAATTGCCATAAAATCAATTTCCAAAGGAAGCTTTATTTCTCTTATTAAATCACTTGCAAAAACTACTGCTCCTTTTAATACGCATACGATGAATAAGTCCTTATCCCTGTAATCTTCTGTTATCTTTGCGCCCAATTCGGCTACCTTTGCCTTAAGTTCTTCTTCTCCGATGAGAATTTTCTTAATGTCTTTGTTCATATTGCCTCCCCGTTGAAATTTTAAGAATTTTTTTGGTTGACTCATTTATCTTGTATTTATCGTTAATTCTATAGCCCTCAAGCCATATTATATTTTCGTCATCAGCAACTATTAATCTTGAATCCCTTTCTTCTTTGGGTATCTTCAAATCTATAAAAACATCCTTAACTTTCTTGCTTCCCTCCATGCCGCAAGGAGTGATTGAATCCCCCGGCCTCCTGTTTCGGACTGTTAAAGATCCCTTTACCAAATCAAAATCAACGCAAAAGCTGTCCTTATCCTCTGTATCTTCCCATGTTTCAGTCCCTGCCTCAAAAACTCTTGCCAGGAGGGTTTTATTAACTTCCTTAATATGGGTAATTTCATTTAAAGCAATATTATATTCAAATTCAGGAACTTTATCAAGCCCTTTATTGATAATAAAATTATCATAACTTATTTCAATTGTAAATCCTCCGGTCAGGTCAATTTTTTTGCCGGTTTTTCCTGCGTCCATCAGGCTTATGGCATTGTCAATGTGTTTCATTTCAACATTTACCGTGTTACCCTTCAGTTCTTCTATCCCCCGCCTGATTATCCGCCCTCTTTCTCCAACATCCAGGGCTCTTAATAAATTCAAGTCCAGTACCAGCTTTGAATCGCTCCTGTCCTTAAGCAACTCTTTAAACTTTATATCTATGTACTTTTCTATGATTTTTTTGTCCCTTTCCATGGCTTCCGCCATCCTGCTGAGGGTTACCTGTATATTGGGATTGAAATTTTTTTCCAGGTAGGGGATTAAATTTAACCGGATTTTATTCCTCCCATAAATATCCTGGGAATTTGTAATGTCGATGCAGTATCGGTAATTATTTCCATGAAGGTAGGCCATTATTTCATCCCTTGATACATTAAGCATGGGCCTTATTAAATTACTCTTCTGAAAGGACATGGCGCTCAAGCCGTCGATTCCCGTTCCCCTGATAAGTCTCTGGAGGACGGTTTCCGCCTGGTCGTTCAAATTATGGGCAAGAGCTATCTTGCCTCCCCCGATTTGGCTTAAATTTTCATTGAAAAAACCATACCTGAGGACCCTTCCTGCCTCTTCTTCCGTAACTTTGAGCTCCCTGGCATACTCCGCGGCATTCTTGCGTTTGACGAAGAGCCTTACCCCGTATTTTTGGCAAAGGTCTCTTACGAACTCCTCATCATGCATGGCATCCTTGCCCCTGTACATGTGGTTTATATGAGATGCATACAGGTTAAAGCTTATAATATCCTTTAACTTTCTCAAGTTATGGAACAAAAATACCGAATCCGGCCCTCCGGATAAGGCAATCAGGATATTGTCCCCGTCGACAATCAATTTTTTGTTGATAATATTATTTTTTATCAATTCATGCATATTTTTCCCCATTAACCTATATTGCATAAATTATACCACAAAATCGGCATTTTAAAAATGTTTTTAAAAAAAGATAAAAATAGCCACGGGAATAAACCGTGGCTAATAAATAATCTTTCGCATACACTCAGTAAAATAATAAGAATATCAAGCGAATATTTGCAGGGCACGATTATAGTTCTTAGCGAATGAGACTAAAAATCCGTTAAACAGCTTGTGTTGTTTGAGCAAAGCGAGTTCACAAGCTGTAGGATTTTTAGTTGGAATGAGCTTTAGAACTATTCGTGCCCGAAACCGTGAGCGGATATTTTTATTATTTT
>DCDC01000051.1 GCA_002316225.1 Firmicutes bacterium UBA1065
GCCCAAAAAGCACGTACGGTTCCGGAGTATGCGGATATTGTCACCGACACCTTTATAGATACCATATATAAGGCCAGTCCCCTTCATGATATAGGAAAGGTCGGTATTCCCGACAGTATCTTATTAAAGCCTGAAAAACTCACAGATGATGAATTCGCCATCATGAAAACCCATGTCCGGATAGGGTATGAAACCCTGGCTAAAGTCGCCCAACAATACGACAAGAATGAATTCCTCAAAATGGGTATGGATATTGCTCAATACCATCACGAAAAATGGGACGGTACGGGTTACAATGAAGGCCTCAAGGGAAACGATATTCCCCTTGCCGCCAGGATTATGGCATTAGCGGATGTTTACGATGCCCTTCGTTCCAAAAGGGTGTATAAAGAAGCTTTTTCACACGAAAAAAGTATGGAGATAATAGCTTCAAATAAAGGAACCCACTTTGACCCGGTCCTGGTTGATTTGCTTATCCTTTATAATGAAGAATTTAAGGCTTTGTATGATTCTACAATGACATCTTAATGACAAAAAAAGATAAATATGAGGATTAATTTTTTAATCCTTGAAATAATAACCATAGAGTGATAGAATAGGGTTGTACCGAAATATTGTTATTTTATTAGCAATATTTTAAAATAAAAACTTACAAAATTTTTGGAGGTAAATAATGGCCAAAGAGATTTTAAACCCATTGGAAAATGCTCAAATGCAAGTAAAAACTGCTTGTGACGCTTTAGGACTGGACCCTGCTGTGTATGAAATTTTAAAGGAACCTCAAAGAGTAATTGAAGTTAACATTCCCGTGAGAATGGATGACGGAACAATGAAATTGTTCAAGGGCTTTAGAGCCATGCACAATGATGCTGTTGGTCCCACAAAGGGCGGAGTTCGTTTCCATCCCGGAGTAACCTTGGAAGAAGTTAAAGCTCTTTCTATCTGGATGACATTTAAAGGCGGTGTAATGGGTCTTCCTTACGGCGGAGGTAAAGGCGGGGTTATTTGTGATCCATTAGCATTATCCCAGGGAGAATTAGAGAGAATTTCCAGAGGCTATATTCAAAAACTATATAAGTACATCGGTGAAAAAGAAGACATACCGGCACCCGATGCAGGAACAAACGGACAGATTATGGCTTGGATGGTTGATGAATACAATAAGTTGACAGGAACTTCAGCATTGGGAGTTATAACCGGAAAACCCGTGGCATGGGGCGGATCAGAAGGAAGAAACGAAGCAACAGGTTTCGGAGTAGCAGTAATAGCCAGAGAAGCTGCTAAGAAATTAGGTCTTGATATTACCAAATCAAAAGTTGCCATCCAGGGCTTCGGAAACGTAGGCCGATATACGGTTAAAAACATGCAAAGACAAGGAGCAAAAGTTGTAGCCATAGCCGAATGGGCACCAAAAGTAGGTACATATGCCCTTTATAACGAAGATGGCCTGGACTTTGAAGATTTGCTGGCTTACTTCAATGTGAACAAGAATTTAGTGGATTATCCTAAGGCTAAAATGATCAGCCTTGATGAATTCTGGGGACTGGATGTTGATATCTTGGTTCCTGCAGCTTTGGAAAATGCCATAACAAAAGAAGTAGCAGAAAAAGTTAAAGCTAAGTTAATATGTGAAGCTGCTAACGGACCGACAACTCCGGAAGCTGACCAGGTATTCAATGAAAGAGGAATCCCGGTTACTCCCGACATACTCACAAATGCCGGAGGAGTTGTTGTTTCCTACTTTGAATGGGTACAGAATCTGCAAGGATACTATTGGACAGAAAAAGAAGTAGAAGAAAAACAAGAAGTTAAAATGGTTAAAGCCTTTAATGATGTATGGGCTCTTAAAGAAGAACAGAAATGCACAATCAGACAGGCAGCATACATGATTTCTGTTAAAAAAGTTGCTGAAGTAATGAAGATAAGAGGTTGGTATTAATAAGCGGAATATAGGGGAAAGGGAAGTCCCCGAATGTTAAAAGCAAGGCCAAAATCAGGCCTTGCTTTTTTATTTGAATAGATTTATTTTTCCTTCATCATTCAAGTATTTGACCGTTAAGGCAACAACAGGACCCATCATAAGGCCTATTACCCCAAAGAGTCTTAATCCTGCATACATGGCAGTAATAGTAATTATGGGGTGCAAGCCTATCTGATGACCGACTATTCTGGGCTCTATGACATGCCTTATAACAGTGACCGAAATGTATAATATCAATAAACCAAATCCCAAAAAGTAGTTCTTCAATATTAATTCAACAATAGCCCAGGGTATTATTACACTTCCCGTTCCCAATACAGGCATGATGTCCAATATTGCCACGATGGCAGCAATGGGCAGTGCATATTTGATTTTCAATATTGATAAGCCGGCATACACTTCCATGAATGTTATAATCATTATTAACAGGTAGGATTTTATAAGTTTCCACAGGGCAACCGTTATAAATATCCGTGCTTCTTCAAAAATTTCACTGAATTTTTTGGGCATCTGCCTTCTGAAGAAGGCCGTTATATTGTCGTATTCCAAGCTGATGAATATCGAAAGAACAATGGTGAATATTACGGATATCATGTAGAGGGGGAAGTTGGATATCAGCCTGGTGACAATTTGTACGAAGGATATGGATATATTCTTTACTAAATCCGCAATATAATTGATACCGTTTGTAATTATTTGTGAAATAGTACTGGCCACTTCCGGTGACAATGCTTGCGCATTGGTGACTATCCAATCGTTAAACTCATGAAGAAGGGGTTCTATCCTGGCAAAATACAATCGGGGTATGGTATAAATAAGATCTGTGATTTGAGTGATTAAAAAAGATGCAAGAAGCCATATCACAAAAGCCACCAGCATATAGAACATTTCTATTACAAAAAGGGCAACACCTTTCCCCTTGCTTTTTACAAATCTGTTAACAAACCTTGTAACAGGCCTTAAAGCCAGGGCTATCAAAAAGCCGACAACAAAGGGCATGACCCAATGAACCACGTAAACAAAAATTATGTAAAGAACTGCGTATGCCGTAGCAATAAAAGCTACGTCCAATATAAATTTTTTCTTAAGATCATCAGTCATCAATAAGACCTCCAAGGGGTGACAAATGTGTATAGGTGTGACCCATACTTCTTTTAAACAATTATAGTATCAATGTGCATTATTTGCAACAGAATTAAAATATAACATTGATATATATGTATGGAAAAATAAGGTATTTATCATAAATACTGCAACAAGTCATGTGTTTATAGCTATAAACTTCGGCTGTTTCATTAATGCGGAGGCTTTCATATTAAAATAATAAAAAATTGGCAATTAAATAAAAACATTAAAATTATGATGTCTTTGTGAAAAATTAATGCTATTATATTATTAACAAGTCAAAAATTGAAAATGTAAATTTTTACCGGAAAGGAACAGCTTATGAGAGAAATCAATGTTGAAGAAATAACCAAAACAGTAGAAAAACTCTGCATAGAATCTAATTATTATCTTCCACCGGATGTAAAAAAAGCCTTGGAAGATGCCTTAGATAAAGAGGAATCCCCCTTAGGGAAGGAAATTTTGTCCGATATATTGAAGAATCAGGAAATTGCAAGAAAGAAAGATGTCCCCATATGCCAGGATACCGGACTTACAGTAATTTTCCTTGAATTGGGGCAAGAAGTGAGACTGGTGGGTGGAGACTTAAACCAAGCAATTGATGAAGGAGTAAGACGGGGATACAAAAATGGATATCTTCGAAAATCTGCTGTCGATGATCCCTTTATTGAAAGAAAAAATACCGGTGACAACACCCCGGCCATTGTACACACAAAAATAGTACCGGGCGACAAAATCAAAATCATACTTGCTCCAAAAGGGGGAGGTAGCGAAAATATGAGTGCTCTTGGCATGCTTAAACCATCAGACGGGATAAAGGGCATCAAAAAATTCGTGCTGGATACGGTCGAAAAGGCAGGCTCCAATCCATGTCCTCCCATAATAGTAGGTATAGGAATAGGGGGAACGATAGAAAAGACAACCTTGATTGCAAAACAGGCCCTTCTCAGAAAAGTAGGAGAGCATAATCCGAATCCCAAGGTGGCTGAATTTGAAAAGGAGCTGCTGGAGGAAATCAACAAACTTGGCATAGGGCCCCAAGGCTTCGGAGGAAGAACGACAGCCCTTGCCGTAAATATTGAGACCTTCCCCGCTCATATAGCAAGCATGCCTGTTGCCATAAATATCCAATGTCATGTTGCAAGACATCAGGAAGCAATAATTTAGGAGGTTGCCATGGCGAAAATAATATACACACCCTTAACTTCAGAAGTAATTAATGACCTTAGGGCGGGAGACAGGGTTTTACTGAACGGAATAATCTATACAGGCAGGGACGCAGCCCATAAAAGATTGGCAGAATTAATTGAAAAGGGTCAAAAGCTTCCCATGGATATCAAAGATCAAGTTATCTATTATGTTGGACCTTGCCCTGCAAAGCCGGGACAGGTAATAGGCTCGGCAGGCCCTACAACCAGCGGGAGAATGGATGCATATGCCCCACTTTTGATGGATCACGGGCTCAGGGGAATGATAGGCAAGGGTTTGAGATCTCAGGAAGTTGTAGATTCAATAATAAAGAATAAAGCGGTATATTTTGCAGCTGTTGGAGGAGCGGGAGCCTTATTGGCCGAAGCGATAAAAGAAGCTGAAGTAATTGCATTTCCGGATTTAGGAGCAGAAGCAATCTATAAACTGAGGGTTGAAAATTTTCCCGTAACTGTTATTATAGACAGTAAGGGCAATGACCTGTATAAATCAGGTAAAGAAAAGTACAAAATAATTTAAGGAAGGTAGATTTATGACTCTGAGAGATGATGCATTAAAGTTACACAAGGACTATAAGGGAAAACTAAACATTATGAGCAAGGTAGCCGTAAACGACAGAAATAGTCTAAGCTTGGCTTATACACCTGGAGTGGCAGAGCCTTGCAAAGAAATTCACAAGGATGAAAACTTAGTATATGAATACACCTCGAAAGGTAATTTAGTAGCCGTGGTATCAGACGGAACCGCCGTTTTGGGACTTGGAGATATAGGACCTTACGCAGCAATTCCCGTAATGGAAGGAAAATCGGTATTATTTAAGGAATTTGGCGGAGTGGATTCATTCCCTATCTGTGTAAAAACAAAAGACCCTGATGAAATAGTAAAAATAGTTGAAATGATTGAGCCTGTATTCGGGGGTATAAACCTGGAAGACATTTCGGCTCCCAGATGTTTTGAAATTGAAAGGAAGCTTAAAGAAAAACTTTCAATCCCGGTATTCCATGACGACCAGCACGGAACAGCAATCATAGTATTGGCAGGGCTTATGAATGCACTGAGATTAATCGGCAAAAAAATGGAAGACTTAATTGTTGTAATAAACGGTTCCGGAGCAGCCGGAATTGCAATTGGGAAAATCATTCTTAGTGTGGGCGTAAAAGACCTGATAATGGTTGACAGGACAGGCATTATTTACAAGGGCAGAGAAAAGGGAATGAACTGGATAAAAGAAGAAATGGCGGAAGTGACCAATAAAAACATGAAAACGGGAAGTTTAGCAGATGCAATGGTCGGTGCGGATGTCTTCATAGGAGTATCGGAAGCTAATATCGTAACCGAAGAAATGGTTAAGAATATGAATAAGGATCCCATTATATTTGCAATGGCTAATCCGGTACCTGAAATTGACCCTACCCTGGCCAAAAAAGCAGGTGCAAGAGTTGTAGGAACGGGAAGAAGCGATTATCCCAACCAGATAAACAACGTACTGGCATTCCCGGGACTCTTCAGAGGAGCCCTGGACGTAAGGGCAAAAACCATTAATGAAGAAATGAAATTGGCAGCAGCAAAAGCCTTATCCGAAATCATTACAGACGAAGAATTAACCGAGGACTACATAATACCCTTGCCATTCGACAAGAGAGTGAGACCTGCAGTAGCCAAGGCAGTTGCCCAGGCTGCAAAAGACTCAGGAGTTGCCCGGCTGTAATATAAATTAAACAATAATTCCAAGGAATCCGCCACCTGTTAATCACCATTGTTAAGCCAATAAATGCACAGGTGGTGGGACCGCATGGATTAAATAATATTGACAAATAAGAGACATTTTATTAATATTAATAAAAGTGAACCGCTTTTCAGTCATGAATCCTGCTAATATCATAATATTATGCAGTTTTATTTTTATATATTAAAAAATAACGTTTTCAACCCTAATGTAAAGGAGACTAAAGATGGAATGGTACAACAAAAGCAAAGAAGAAGTACTTGCTGAATTCGGTACTGATGAAATTCAGGGGCTGAGCGAGCAGGAAGCAGCCGCAAGACTTGAAAAGTACGGCAAAAACGAACTGGAAGCACAAGCGAAGAAAAGCTTTGTCAAAAAGCTTTTGGAACAATTTGCGGACTTTTTGATCATTATTTTAATTGCTGCTGCCATTGTATCAGCAGCAGTCGGAGAAGTATCGGATTCAATCGTTATATTAGCGATCGTTGTAATTAACGCGTTATTGGGGATCTATCAGGAAGGAAAGGCGGAAAAGTCAGTAGAAGCCCTGCAAAAAATGAGTGCGCCCAATGCCAAGGTCATAAGGGAAGGCAGGCAAATGGAAGTACCTGCGGCAAATGTCGTACCCGGAGACATAGTGGTTTTGGAGACGGGAGATATTATACCTGCAGATGTAAGGCTGATAGAAAGCTCCAACCTTAAGATTGAAGAAGCAGCCCTGACAGGAGAATCAGTACCGGTTGAAAAGGATGCAAAAGAAATTATAGAAGGTAAAGTAGGCATCGGCGACAGGCATAACATGGGATTTTCAAGTACCATTGTTTCATACGGCAGGGGAAAAGGCCTGGTTGTCGCAACCGGACACAATACAGAAATCGGGGAAATAGCAATTACTATCCAGTCATACGAAGAAGAGCAGACACCCCTCCAGGTAAAACTTAACCAGTTGGGAAAAGTACTTGGAACAGCATGTTTAGCAATCTGCTTAATTGTATTCGGAGTGGGCCTCCTGCAGGGAAGAGAAATACTGAATATGCTCCTTACTTCAATAAGCTTGGCTGTTGCCGCCATACCGGAAGGCTTACCGGCCATAGTAACAATAGTATTGGCAATAGGCATGAACAGGATGGCTGCCCGAAACGCCATAGTAAAAAAACTATTGGCAGTTGAAACCCTGGGAGCAACAACGGTAATATGCTCAGATAAAACCGGTACCCTGACCCAGAATGAAATGACCGTAGTTAAAGCCTACGTTGATGATAAAATACTGGATGTTACAGGGGGCGGATATGAGCCTGTCGGTGATGTAAAATTAGACGGAAATAAAATCAGCATAGATTCGCTTCCCGATTTGGAAACATTTGTGGCAGCAGGAGCATTGGCAAATGATGCCCTCCTGGACAATTCATCAGGCATGTGGAAGATAGCCGGAGACCCGACCGAAGGAGCTATCATCACCTTTGCGGGCAAGTTTGGCAAAACAAGGGAAGAATTGAACAAAAAATTCCCCCGTGTAGAAGAACTGCCCTTTGACTCGGCAAGGAAAATGATGAGCACCTTCCACGCAAACTACATACCCGGAAAGATAGTTTCCTTTACAAAGGGAGCTCCTGATGTAGTTATTAGCAGGTGTACAAAGATTGCATTAAACGGAGAAATAAGAGACTTTACGGAAGATCTGAAAAACAAGGTGCTGGCTGTAAACACCGAGTTTGCCAAGTCAGCCCTTAGAGTATTATCCGCTGCATACAAGGTATGGGACGAAGTGCCCGAGGAAAACAAGTCCGAAGTAGTGGAAAATGATATGATATTCTTAGGTCTTGTAGGTATGATTGACCCGGCAAGACCGGAAGTAAAAGACTCAATCAGGCAATGCAAGGCTGCCGGAATCGAAGCGGTAATGATTACCGGAGACTACAAGGAAACGGCATATGCCATAGCAGAACAATTAGGGATGGCAGACTCCCATGACCAGGCAATGATGGGGGCTGAACTTGATAAATTCTCCGATGAAGAAATGAGGGAAGTAGTAAAGAAAACAAGGGTATATGCCCGTGTATCGCCCCAGCATAAGGTAAGAATAGTAACGGCATTGAAAGAGAACGGGAACATAACTGCAATGACCGGGGACGGGGTAAACGACGCCATGGCCCTCAAGAAAGCCGATATAGGAGTGGCTATGGGCATAACCGGAACAGACGTTGCAAAGAATACGGCAGAGGTAATCTTGACCGATGATAACTTTGCAACCATAGTAAATGCAGTGGAGGAAGGAAGAATCATATTCAGCAACATCAAGAAGTTCGTATTCTTCCTGTTAAGCTGTAACATAGGTGAAATCCTCCTGGTATTCATCAGCATATTATTGGGATGGGAAGTACCCCTCCTGCCGATACAGCTATTGTGGCTGAATCTTGTAACGGACAGTTTCCCGGCCTTGGCATTAGGAGTAGAACCGGCAGAACCAAATATTATGAATCAGAAGCCGAGAGATACCAAGGAAGGCATACTTGACAAGGCAATGTATGGCGGAATCATCTTCCAGGCCATTGCAATAGCCGGTGCATGTTTGACGGCATATTACTTGGGAGTGCAGAAATATGGACTTACAAACGGGCTGGAAAAGATAAGAACTATCGTGTTTACAACCATGATTACTGCAGAGCTGTTAAGAGCATTTTCCTCAAGGTCAGAAAATTACACCTTATTCAAAATCGGGTTCTTCTCAAACAAAGCAATGAACAGGGCAGTTTTGGTATCCTTTGCTTTGACCTTAATAGTTCTGTACATTCCGGCATTAAATGGTGTATTCCACACTGTTCCCTTATCCTTGGCTGATTGGCAAAATGTGTTGTTATTATCCTTCATACCATTGATAATGGGAGAAACATATAAAAAGATATTCAAGAACAAGTAAACAATAAGAAAACAGTCGTTAAGCTCGTCCAATACAATATGGACGAGCTTTATAGTTTACAAACAATATAAAGATACGACAATCTTTTCTGGGCTTTCAAATTTAACAAAATAACCCTTATCTTGTGCATGATAATCGGAAAATTGGAAGTGCTGCCTGTAATAGCATTAGTTTCGCCTTCCATGTGGAACAAGCAGTAAAGATTAGCTTATTGGTATAAAGTTATATAGAGGTTTTCTCCCTTGCTTGTGATTTTAACGATTATTATTCAGATGGCGGGCAAGACGTGAAAGCCATATCCATTAATGAATCAGGCATGGTTTTGAATTTTTACATGAATGACAAGTGTGCCGCCGGAACGGGCAGGTTCCTTGAAGTAATGGCCCGTATTTTGGGAGTAAGGATAGATGAACTTGAAAAATTAGATGAAAAAGCTAAAAGTCCCGTTACTGTCAGCAGCACCTGCACTGTTTTTGCGGAATCCGAAGTTATATCTCTCTTGTCACAAGAAACCAAGATAGAAGACATAACCCGCGGAATTCATAATTCCATTGTTACCAGAGCCCTTGCCCTCTTGTATAAAACTAATATGGAGGAAGATTTTACTTTAACGGGAGGAGTAGCCCAGAACAAGGGTGTTATTCGTGCCTTGGAAAGGGCTTTAAACAAAAAAATTTATATTGCCGAAAGACCACAGCTCATAGGTGCGATAGGAGCTGCAATATTTGCTTATGAAGCTAAAGAAGAGAGGGGATAAAATGAGTATTATAAACGAAAACATGACTTCAAAGGAAATGCTTGGCATATTGGTTGATAAAAACATGGAAGATGCCAGAAAAGCTAAAGCAAGGGGAGAATTAGTGTGTTGGTCAAGCTCCATAGCACCGTGCGAGTTTACCGAAACAATGGGTATTTGTACCATATATCCGGAAAATTACGCAGCAGTTTTAGCTGCTAAAAAGCTTGCTCCCGAATTCCTCGAGCATGCTGAAAGAAAAGGATATGCCAACGACATTTGCGGTTATGCAAGAATCAACTTAGGTTATATGGACCTAAAGAAAGAATTGGATGAAATTGAGTTCCCGCTGCCGGATTTAGTTTTACTCTGCAACAATATTTGTGAAACCTTGCTCAAATGGTATGAAAACATAGCTTATGAGTTAAATATACCCTTGTTGATAGTCGATGTACCATATAACCATGGCGATGAAGTAACGGAAGAAAATATAAAATATGTAGAGTCCCAGTTGTATGATATAATCCACCAATTGGAATTAATCTGCAAAAAACCTTTTGATATGGATAAATTCCAGGAAGTTATGAAGATAGCTTCAGACAATGCTACTGCCTGGTATGGAGCAACAAGCCTTTGCTCTGCGGTACCCTCACCCTTAAGCGGATTTGACATGTTTAACTACATGGCCCTGATAGTTTGCATGAGGGGCAAAAAGGAATGCGGGGTTACCTTCAAAAAATTAAAAGCAGAGTTAGAAGAAAAAATTAAAAGAGGAGAAGGCGGTTTGAAGGGAGTAGAAGAAAAGCACAGAATTATGTGGGACGGAATTGCATGCTGGCCCTATTTATCACATACTTATAAGGTTTTAAAAAACAAGGGGGCAAATATGACAGGCTCTACATACCCGTCGGCCTGGGCCTTGGAATATACACCCGGCAACTTGTATGAAATGGCAAAAGCATATACCGGTATGGGAAACAATTTATCATTAAAGGGACAGACAGATTTAAAATAATTAAAATATCAAAGGGGTAAAAAAGAGGTAAATATCAAAATTCACCTCTTTGTACAATTAATATTGTATTA
>DCDC01000210.1 GCA_002316225.1 Firmicutes bacterium UBA1065
TGTTTTAACAAGTCAGCCATTATTGCTTCATTGCCTGTAACGGTTCTGGGCAAAAGCTGCACTATTACGCCCGGAATACCCTTTTCAAGGAATGCCTCATCACTTAATATTTCAAATGATTTAGCACAGTTTTGGGCAACCATTCCAACTCCCAATACGGTTATGTAAATGGGAGGCCTGTCCATTGAGTAAAAATCTTTGTAGGATTTCTTAAGTTCTTCAAAGGCAATTTTCGACCCGTTAAAGGCTGTCCTGAAATAATCAACAAAAAGGCGCTTTCCGTAATCATCCTCAATTCCGTCCATGGACAAGGAGAAAATATTCTTTCTTTTAAACAATTCCACATAAGCCGGCCTTGTGGGGTAATGGCACATGGTGAACAAACTGCACCCGTCTCTTAGTTTTTCCAGCTCCGAAAGTTCTGGCATTTTCAAAATAACGATCAAGTCCTTCTGGTACACGGTCTCTGCAGGAACGAACTGAATTTTATCATTTTCTTTTAAATAATCTTCTTCTTTCAAGCCAAGACCTGAACCATAGGTTTCTTCAACAAATATTTCAAGGTCTTCGAATTTTTTGAGATAGCCGAACAAGGACGGCAAAAAATCCCGCACGTCACCGGCATAATTTTTGATTCTTGGGAAACCAATTGATTTGATAGCCATAGTATCCTCCTTTTTTATTTTGCTATAAATATTGCAAAATACATGCCAACTGCTTTTATGAGTTAAATGGAACCAGGCATTAGGGATGCGAGATTTTTGTATTATTGAATGAAAGGTTAAATTATGAATTAATGGAAACAGTCCATTTATTGTATATATACTGTCGTAAATATATGTCCTTGAATATTTTTGTCGATTAATATATAATAACCTAGATATATCTAATGAAAACCCTGCAAGAAATGAGATGAAATATGGGTAGAAAAATTAGGAAAACAATTTCAATTTTTTGTTTATTGATTATATTGGCTGCTTATTTTGCCCCGGAATCCCGGGCTGCGAGAACCAGCATTAAGGTTGCGGTAAATCCTAACTTTCCGCCTTTTCAATATTTAAATGAAAATGGGGAATTGGTCGGCCTTCATATAGACATAATGAATGAAATTGCCGATAACGAAAACCTGATAGTAGAGTATTTGGCCTTCGGTCAAACCAATAAATCAATTGAAGCCCTTGAATCCGGGATAGTTGATGCCGTTTTGGGAGTTGCCTCAAAAAATTATTCAGATCCCATGTTATCAAGGACCCATGACATATCTTCGGCTGACCTTTGTATGGTTGTCAGAAATGAAGATGTAAACAGGATCCTTAATTCTGACCAGGATTCAAGAGTCCTTTCCGTGGCCTTCGAGTTGGGTACTATCAGTTTTTCCCAGCTTCCCCCCATGAATACGGGAAACAACTTAGTTATGGGAAACCAAAGGCAGCTCTATGACGCTCTCAAAAGCAGGAGCGTCAATGCTGTAATAGGGGTCAAGGAAAGTATCATATACATGCTTGAAGAAGATGGAACAAGCGACTCCTATACAATAGTCCATAACTATATTTCATCCGTTTCTTATTCCATATTGACCCGGAGAAATGACAGGGTCCTTCAAAATTCAATCAACAGGGGTATAGGAAGATTGCTTGCCAGCGGGAAATACGAGTTTCTGATGCATAAGTGGATTAAGGATATAGAGCTTGAAGTTGCCCTAAGAACAAGAATGCGGAAGATCCTTTCATATATTGTCTTGCTTGTATTGGCAGCAATTCTTGTAATAAGCGCAATAGGGTATATGAATTATAAATTAAAGAAAATTGTGGATGAAAAAACGCAAGAAGTTAGAAAAAGGGCTCAGCAGCTTGAATATGAAAGTATTTTCAGGCAAAGGCTGGTGGAGCTCCTGCCGGTTGGCATAATGATGTTAAAGAATGACGGCAGGGTACTTACCATGAATTCCATCATCCGTTCCCTGGCAGGCATAGATGAAAAAAAGGCAAGGGAAAATGTATGGAATGTCAGTGAATTAAATATATTGAATATGCTATACGAAAGTATGAATTGCAATAATGCCGGGGCAATTGACCGGCCGGTTAACGTAAAAATCAATGTAAATTCCGAGAACCGCATATTTCGTTGTCAATGCCTGAATTTCAATATAGAAAATGACAAAATCATGGTGGTTGAAGACATAACCAGGGAAGAGGAAGAAAAGCAGGAATTATTTGAAGCAAAGAAAAGCAAGGAACTGAGCCGGATAATAGCCGGCATGGCCCATGAGATAAAAAATCCTCTCATGTCCATAAATACTTTTGCATCCCTGATTGAAAAACAAGGAAATGATGATGATTTCAAGGAATTGTTTGCTGACCACGTGCCTAAAGAGGTTGAAAGAATAAATCGCTTAATAAATATGCTCATAAATTATACCCGGCCTATACGAAGCAGTAAGGAGTGGGTATTGATAAGTGAATTGCTGAATGATTCCAAATATATAGCCAAGCTGTCCACAACAAATTCAAACAAGATAATTTTTGAAACAGATGTATCATACGACGCCTATATTTACGTGAACAGGGACCAGATCAAGCAGGCCCTCATTAATCTCATACTGAACAGCATTCAGTCGGTAGAGGAAAAACTGTCCCAAAATGAGGATAAATACCCAGACGGCTTGCATGTCAGATTATCAAGCTATCCTTTGAACAAGTCAGTATGCATTGAGGTCTATGATGAAGGTTGTGGAATGACGGAGGCAGAGATAGAGAAATGTATGGAGCCCTTCTTTTCCACAAAGGCCAAAGGTTTAGGAATGGGTTTGGCTTTAACCAAGCAGTTCGTAAATCAAAACTCGGGCAAAATTGAATTTGAAAGCCGTAAAAATGAGTTTACCAGGATTCGTTTATTATTTGAGGAGGATATGAAATGAAACCATATGTGATGATTATTGATGATGAACCGGGCATATGCACATCTTTAAACTTAGCGCTTAAGAATGATTACAATGTCGTGACCTTCAACTCAGCCCAGCAGGCACTCAAGTTAATCGAAAATCAAAACTTTCATGTGGTTTTGTTGGATTTGAAAATAGGTAATGAAAGCGGCCTTGATGTATTAAAGCAAATAAAAGAAACAGACCCCAATGTTGTTGTTATAATGATGACGGCTTACGGCAGCATAGGCAATTCCGTTGAGGCTATGAAGAACGGGGCTTTTAATTACCTTACCAAGCCCCTGGATATTGATGAGCTCATGGTCCACATAAAACAAGCCGTGGATTATTATAAGTTGAACGAACAAGTAAGATTTTTGTCAGATGAACTGAAATCCAAGAGATATAATCATGAAATTATCGGAGAGAGCCAGTCAATGAAGCAGGTTTATATGCTTATTGACAAATTGAAGGATATTGATACAAATGTATTGATAACGGGGGAAAGCGGTTCAGGCAAGGAGCTTGTGGCCAAGGCAATCCATGAAACGGGAAAGCGGAGACATGAACGCTACATTGTCGTAAACTGTGCCGCCATACCTGAAAACCTCCTTGAGGCGGAATTGTTTGGTTGCAGGAAGGGGTCCTTTACGGGGGCTGTGGACCGCAAGGGTAAATTTGAACTTGCCGACAAGGGAACAATATTTCTTGATGAAATCGGAGACATGCCCCTGGGTCTCCAGAGCAAATTGCTTAGGGTTCTGCAGAATAAGGAATTTACCCCCCTGGGAAGCTCGGTGGCCCTCCATACCGATGTCCGCATAATAACCGCAACCAACAGGGACCTGAAAAGCTTGATTGAAAAGGGTGAATTCAGGCAGGATTTATATTTCAGAATCAATGTGATGGAAATTAAAATGCCTGCCTTAAGGGAGCGCAAATCCGATATACCGGCCTTGTGCGACCACTTTATCAGGAACCTTTCAAAAAACCTGAATAAATCCATAAAGGGAATTACCAAGGAAGCCCTGGACATGTTGATGAATTATGACTTCCCCGGCAATGTGCGTCAGCTGGAAAACATCCTGGAATATGCGGCTATCATAAATTCTACGGGTATAATTGACGTAAAGGACTTGCCGGATGAAATCAGCTTCAGGAACTTAAGCAAGGACACAAACGAAAAGTCAATAGATGAATTTTTATCGGAAAATAGTCTTAAAGAAATCGAAAAAAGGGCAATTATAGCCACCCTTAAGAAAAATAAAGGAAGGCGGGATTTGACTTTCAGGGACTTAGGCATAAGCAAGAGGGGGCTCTTGAATAAGATTAAGGAATATGGTCTGAATCAACTTGAATAAAAAAGAGGCAAAATTTTCACCCGGGGCGCATTTTTTGCACCCCGTTTTCATATAAGGATTTTTTTGCAGAATATTTGTATTTTATGTCATGTTATTGGAAGACTGCCCTAAGTTTATATTAGAAGGAGACTTTTTCGGAAGTTTCTTATTTGGCACAAATATTGCTTATTATTATACAAACAGGGTGGAGAACCCGGAAATTTATAAGGGAGGAAACTATGAAAAACGTTTACACAAGATTATTGTCACTTATTTTATTACTTGCACTGGTATTGACAGGCTGCGGTCAACCTGCTTCGACTCCTGCTCCGCAAGAGCCGAAACCGGGAGAAACTCCTGCAGAGCAGCCAGGCGGACCCAAGTATAAAGAGGAAATCGTAATTGCTATAGCAGATGAGTTTACGACAATCGACCCCATGGAAACAACTTCAGAGTCCAACCAGTTAGTACAGGCTTGCGTTCATACCCTGCTTACCAATACTAACTTAGTGACTATGCAAAATGAAGGCTTCCTGGTTGAATCTTGGGAAATGATAACTCCGGACCATTGGAGGTTTAAACTCAAACCAGGTATCAAGTTCCATGATGGTACCATATTGGATGTTGATGACGTATTGTTCACCTTTGAAAGAGGCAAGGACAAATCTACAACATCAGCCTATATAGCTAAGTTTAAAGAAGTTAAGAAGATTGACGACCTGACTTTCGAGGTATTCCTCCACGATGGAGATGTTGACTTTAACTATGTGTTTGCAGCTGATTCACTTGCTATATTGTCAAAGGAAGCATTTGAAACAATGCCTGAGGAAGAAGCTGTTAAAATCGGTACAGGCGCATGGAAATTTGAAGAATTCCAGTCTGCTGACTACGTTTCATTGGTTAGATTTGAAGAATGTACACTGTATGAAGTTCCGAAAACCAAACGTCTTGTATTCCGTATGATTCCTGAAGCTTCATCAAGAATGATAGCTTTGGAAAACGGTGAAGTTGACGCAATCATGTCACCAAGCCCCACCGATTACAGCCGTATTTCGGAAAGCGAAGATCTTAAGCTTCTTACGGTAACAGGAAGAGGACAACACTTTATCGGTTTCAACTTAGCCAATAAGAACTCAATAGTTTCAAATCCGGAATTCAGAAAAGCAGTCGCCTATGCAATTAATAAGGAAGAAATGGTAATGGCTGCATGGGACGGATATGCACAGGTATCAACAAGCATCATGTGCCGAGACATGGAATACTATGCAGATATCGACGGTATACCCTATGATCCTGATAAAGCAAAAGCCATGTTTGAAGAATTGGGAGCTGTAGGAAAGACTATTAAACTGATTACTTCCGATGCTGCCCACAGGGTAAAGATGGCTGAAAACTTCCAGGCTCAAATGTCAAGATACGGTATTACGGTAAATGTTGAATTCGTACAGCAGGCAGCTTTGATTGAAAGACTGCAGACACCCAATAACTCTGAAGAGACCTTTGTTCTTTCATGGACTCCTGGCAAGAATGCAGACTACATGTTCAGGAACCCCATCCACTCCAAGGGTGGAAGAAGCTTCTATTCAAATATTAACGATCCGGAAATCGATGCTTTGATAGATGCAGCAGCAGCAGAAACAGACAGGGATAAGAGAGCCAAGATGTATGAAGATCTGCAGATTATCCTGACTACAGAAGTAATCAACTGGGTTCCTATAGCACAGGCAACCTTGACAATGGGAGCTCACAAAGATGTTGAAGGAATTCTTCTCCATCCGGCTTTGGTACACCAATTCAGAACAGTTGAAAGAATTATAGAGTAAGAATCCATAGTTTTACAATTTAATATAGTGATATATTCTCCTGATTTTTGTTTAGGAATCAGGAGAATATATTTAATTCAATGATAAGGAGGACATCATTATGATTCGCTATATAGTGAAAAGAGCCGTGATGATGATACCTGTTATACTGGCGGTTTCTTTTGTTGTATACTTCCTGATGGATCTGGCTCCCGGCGACATAGTCACCAGTCTGATGCCCCAGGATGCAACAGAACATGAGATTGAAATGATGCGGGAAGAAATGGGTTTAAACGGCCCCTTGATTGAGCGATATTTTCGTTATATGAAAAACCTGCTGAAAGGTGATTTAGGGGTATCCCTGTCTATGAAGCGGCCGGTTATGGAAGTGTTCCTGGAGCGTTTCCCGAATACTTTAAAACTGGCATTCTGGAGTATAATTGTTGCAATGATTATTTCAGTTCCTTTAGGTATTGCTGCAGCTACCCATCACAGGACATGGGTGGACGGTGTCAGCATGATAGCTTCAATGATAGGAGTATCAATGCCTGCCTTTTGGCTGGGTATTTTATTGATACTTTTATTTTCTCTTAAATTGGGATGGCTGCCTTCAGGCGGAAGTTCAAGTTTTAAATCAATAATACTGCCGGCCCTGACCTTAGGTACGGCCCAGGCAGGAAACCTTACTCGAATTACCCGTTCTTCAATGCTTGAGGTAATTCGCCAGGATTATTTGCGAACGGCCCGGGCAAAGGGGGTTAGCGAGCGCCATGTTATATATAAGCACGCATTAAAGAATGCCTTAATTCCAATAATAACTATTCTTGGTTCCACCTTCGGAAATGCCCTTGGCGGTGCCGTTGTTATAGAAACCGTGTTTTCATGGCCCGGGGTGGCGCGTTTGACTGTAACCGCAATAAATACTCGTGATATGACCTTGGCGACGGGTTGTATTATCATGTTTACAATCTTTCTTAATTTGACTTTGCTGCTTGTTGATATAGCATATGCTTATGTTGACCCGCGTATCAAGGCCCAATATTCGAAGTGAGGTGATTTATAGTGGTAGGTGAAAAATGGAAATACTCAGCCGATGAGCTGAAGGAATATAAAAAGAGAAGTATGGCCAAAGAAGTGTGGCGAAACTACAAAAAAAGTCCAAGCGCAATGCTGGGTTTGGTAATCTTGGTAGTGATCATTATTTTGGCCATCGTTGCACAGGTTATATTTGACTATGATGAAGATATAGTACAACAGAATATTATGAATCGTCTTCAGAAACCTTCTGCTGAACATATATTTGGAACGGACCAGTACGGGCGGGATATTTTTGCGCGTATTCTTTATGGTGCCAAGTACTCCCTGTCTGTTGGTATTGTATCGGTTGCAATTTCATGTTTTATAGGATCTACCCTGGGTTTGATTGCAGGTTATTACGGGGGCAGGCTGGAAAATATCATCCTGCGAACCTGTGAGGTATTTGTTGGTATACCCTCGGTTTTGCTTGGTATAGCAATAATGGCGGCATTTGGTCAAAGCATAGTGGTGTTAATGCTGGCCATAGGCCTTGTATATGTCCCCATGTTTGCCCGTACGGCAAGGGCTGCGGTCCTGCCCGTGAGAGACCAGGAATATATTGAAGCCGCTAAGGTGTCGGGTGTAAGCGATTTTAGAATTATTTTTACCCATGTTCTGCCCAATTCAATGTCACCTATAATTGTCCAGGTAACCATGGGTGTTGCAAACGGAATTCTTACGGCATCCCAGCTGAGCTTTTTGGGCCTCGGCATACCGGTTCCCGCACCTGAATGGGGGGCAATGTTGTCCAGCGGCCGTGAATTCATCCGTGATTACAGCTATTTAACATTCTTCCCGGGTCTTGCAATCATGATTACGGTTCTTGCTTTCAACCTCATGGGTGACGGTCTCCGTGACGCCCTGGATCCAAAATTGAAACAATAGGTGGTGCAAAATGGATAAAAGAGATTTGGTTCTTGATGTTAAAAACTTAGTCGTGCGATATGAGACGGAAGACGGAATAGTAAAGGCCGTCAATGGTTTAAATTTACAAATTGAAAGAGGAAAAGCCATAGGTTTGGTAGGGGAAACGGGAGCAGGCAAAACTACCACGGCCTTATCCTTGCTGAGACTAATACCCAAACCACCGGGAGTTGAAGAATGTGACCACATGTTTCTTGACGGACTTGATATGCTTAGCCTGTCCGTAAAGGAACTGGAAAAGGTCAGGGGAAAAGACATATCCATGATATTCCAGGATCCCATGACTGCTTTGAATCCGGTTCTTACGGTTGGGGATCAAATAGCGGAAAGTATTTTCCTTCATGAAGACGTATCCTATGCAGAAGCCAGGAAAAGGGCCATAGAAATGCTGGAGGTTGTAGGAATTCCCGGGGAGCGTGCCAACGAATATCCCCACCAGTTTTCAGGAGGTATGAAACAGCGTGTTGTTATAGCTATTGCCCTTGCATGCCATCCAAAACTTCTGATAGCAGATGAGCCCACTACCGCCCTTGATGTGACCATACAAGCCCAGGTTCTTGACCTGATGAAAAATTTAAGAAAGCATTACAAGACTTCCCTGATAATGATAACCCATGATTTAGGAATTGTGGCAGAAATCTGTGATGAGGTTGCGGTAATGTATTCGGGTAATATTGTTGAAAGAGGTACTTTGGAGGATGTATTCAACAAAACCAAGCACCCCTATACGGAAGGCTTGTTCAATTCCCTTCCTAATATCAATGACAGGAAAGCAATGCTTACGCCCATTAAAGGCTTGATGCCCGACCCTACCAACATACCGGTGGGATGTCCCTTCCATCCGCGTTGTCCCTATATGGGTGAGGATTGCAAACAGCCTCAATGGGAAAGGGCGATTTCGGATACTCATTTTGTGCGCTGCAGTGCCTATGACAGGCCGGGCTTCCGCATCGAGAGGGAGGAAAGATAACTATGACGGATAATATTCTTGAAGTAAGAAACTTAACCAAGCACTTCAAAACCAAGCGTGGAATGCTCCATGCCGTTGACGGTGTCGACTTTACAATACAAAGAGGCCAGACCTTAGGCCTGGTTGGAGAGTCGGGCTGCGGGAAAACCACGGTAGGGAGAACAATACTGCGCTTGATTGAACCCACTGCCGGGGATATCATTTTTGAAGGTGAAAATATAACTAAAATCAATCAAAAAAAATTAAAAAATGTTCGTAAAGATATGCAGCTTATTTTTCAGGATCCCTATTCATCTTTGGATCCTCGAAAAACCGTAAGCCAGATAATCAGTGAGCCAATCATTGCCAATAAGATTTTAAAAACAAAAGAGGAAATTCATGCAAGGGTTGCGGAACTAATGTCTACGGTAGGCCTTGCCGCCCGTTTGTTCAACACATATCCTCATGAACTTGACGGGGGCCGCCGCCAACGTATAGGCATAGCCAGGGCCTTGGCAATGGAACCGAAATTTATTGTATGCGATGAACCGGTTTCTGCCCTTGATGTATCCATACAGGCCCAAATACTGAACTTGTTGAAGGAGTTACAGGCAGAGTTTCATCTTTCCTACATTTTCATAACTCATGACTTGTCTGTTGTTAATCATTTTTCCGACGAAATAGCCGTTATGTACCTGGGTAAAATTGTTGAAAAAGCACCTGCTGAAGAATTGTTTGCCCATCCATTGCATCCATATACTCAGGCCTTGTTGTCTGCAATTCCGGTACCTGATTTGAGAGATAAAAGAGAAAGGATACTCATTAAGGGTGAAATTACTTCTCCGATTAATCCTCCACAGGAATGCAGGTTTAAAAAGCGTTGTAACTATGCCCATGACAAGTGCGATGAACATCCTGACCTTGTTGAGGTTACTCCCGGTCATTTGGTTGCTTGCCACTTGGTAAATAAATAAACAAGAAATATTGACTAATTAATGAATTTATTGTCATTCTGAGGGCTTTAGCCCGAAGAATCTCAAAAATACAGGAAAGTGTCATTCTGAACGGATGTGAAGAATCTCATGAGATCCTTCGTTTCTCTCAGGATGACATTAAGAGGTATACAGAAATTATTATTCTTAATATATGGAGGAGGAATTTGAATGATATTCGGTGTACTTAAAGATATTAAAGAAGGTGAATACAGAGTTATATGCACACCTACCGAAGTGGCTTCCATAGTTGCAGCCGGACACAAGGTTTTAGCCCAGAAGGATTGCGGCAAGGGAGCAGGCTTTTCAAACGAAGCCTATGAAAAGGCAGGGGCCGAAATAGTTGAAACTGCCGAAGAAATGTATGCCCGCTGCGATATGGTTGCAAAGGTTAAGGAATTCGAAGAAAGCGAATACGACCTGATTCGTGAAAACCAAATAATCTTAGGCTGCATACATCCGGCTGGCCATCCCGAAGAAGTGGATGCCATATTAAAGAGCAAATGCATAGCCTTTACTGCTGAAGACTGCCACCGCTACGGGTCGCCCAACTGCGAAGCTGCAGGAAAGCAGGGAGCCCTTTTCGGCCTTGAATCCATGCTCACAATAAACGGAGGCAAGGGTAAATATGTAGGAGGTTTTGCCGGCGCTCCGGGAATGAATGTTTTGATTTTAGGCGGTGGCCTTGTAGGCCAAAATGCCTTGTCGGTACTCTATGCCCTTGGGGCCAATGTGACCGTAATGGACATCAATGTGGGTGTATTAAGGATGTTGAACGATAAATACAACAGCAAGATCAACACCATGTTCTGTACCAAGGAAGCCATTGCATCGGTTCTGCCCCAGACGGACATGGTTATAAACGCTGTTAAATGGCCCAAGCACAGGAAGGATTTTCTCATAGACAAGGAAATGCTGAAACTCATGGAACCGGGCTCAGTATTGGTTGATATAAGCAATGACAATCCGGGGGCCATAGAATCATCCCATGAAACCCATCATGACAACCCCCGCTATGTTGTTAACGGAGTTGTTCATTACTGTGTAAGCAACATACCGGGAGCCGTGGCCCATTCAACATCAGTTGCATATGCGGCAGAGATGCTTCCGGCAATCTTAAGCATTTTAAACGACGGTGTAGTAGAGGCCTGCGTAAAGGACGGCTTTTTAAGAAGAAGTCTGACAGCCTACAAGGGATACTTAACCCATGAGGAAACCAGCGGCATACAAAACAAACCCTGGGTTCGTCCGGAAGATATACTTGGAATAGCTGACAGGAAACTTGATTATGCGCCACCTGCAACCAGCACCAGGTCCAATTATTTCTATGAAAAAGTAGAGTTATGATATAAAACTGCAGGGAGGAAGGAAATGGCATATAAAAGATACCCTGTTTTGGAAGTTAATACTTCATATATCAGAGATAATGCCAGGATCATGACCGAGTACTGCAAAAAACAGGGTGTTACCGTGGCAGGAGTCATAAAGTTTTCCGACGGGGATTTAAGGATAGCCCGGGCTTACCGGGAAGGAGGATGTGCCCAGATTGCCTCTTCAAGGGTGGTTCACCTGAAACGGATAAAAGGCAAAATGCATGAAATAACAACCATGCTCATCAGGGCTCCCATGCTTTCGGAAGTTCCTGACACGGTTAAATATTGCGATATAAGCCTTAATTCGGAGAAGGAAACCTTGCTGGCTTTAAACCACTATGCAGGCTTGTGGGGTAAAAAGCACGGTGTCATCCTTATGCTTGATGTGGGGGATTTGAGGGAAGGAGTAATTGATGTTAACCAATTATGTTACCTTGCCCTTTTCACGGAATACGAGCTCCATAATCTGAACCTGATGGGGATAGGGTCATCCTTTGCCTGTTTCGGGTCCATACTGCCCACTAGGGAGAACTTAAGCAATCTTGTAGCTGCCGCAAGGCAAATAGAAAGTAAAATTAACAGGAAATTGGAGATAATTTCGGGAGGAAGCTCCGTGAGCTTGACTGTCATGCAAAAGGGAGACCTTCCGGAAGGCATCAATCACTTAAGAATTGGGGGAGCAATCGCAAATCCGCGAAATATAAGGCTTAACCGGGGCGTTATAATCGATGGCATGAATGAAGATTCCTTTGTCCTCAAAGCTGAATTGATAGAAGTCAACATAAAACCATCCCGCCCCTTTGGGGAGAGGAGCATAAACTGGGCAGGGAACAAGGTGGAGTTTGAGGACAAGGGGCTTCGAAGGCGTGCCATCGCCGCCATCGGTAGCCAGGACATAGGGGACGGGATGAAGCTTTTTCCCCGTGATGAAGGAATAAGAGTAATCGGGTGCTCCAGCGACCATACCATTTTAGATATAGAGGACTCTTGCAAGCCCTGGAAGGTAGGGGATAAAGTTTCTTTTTACCTGGGATATGCCCCCTTGTTGTATTCATTCAGCACAAGACATGTAAATATTAAATATATGAAATAGCAGCGTCATTCCAAGAGTTTATCACCCTTGGGATGGTAAAAATATGAAAGAAGGAATAATATGCATTTTTCAACCGATTATAAACTTGAAAACTTTATATTGAACACCAAGTGGGAAGATTTGCCGGAGGAGGTGCAAACCCGAGCCAGGGCCTGCTTTATTGACCTTATGGGGGCCTTGCTGGTGGGAAGCTGCAGCGACCAGTTTATGGCCGGCATAAGACTGGCAAAATCCATATTCGGCCAGGGAAATATTGCAGTGATAGGGTCAAAGGAAAGGTTCAGCTTCATGGGGGCTGCCTCTGCCATGGGCCATTCGTCCAATGCCTATGATATAGATGACGGCCACAACATAATCAGGGCCCATCCGGGAACATCCTTCATCGGGGGTGTCCTGGCCGCTGCTTATGAAAAGAATATAAGCTATAAGGAATTATTGACAACCTTGGTGGTAACATACGAAACAACCATCCGCATGGGCCAGGCAATCATGGACTATTATAAATTTGCCCACAGCAGCGGTACCTTCGGAGCCGTGGGAACGGCTGCAGGGGTAGGCCGTATCTACGGTTTCAGCAAGGAACAAATGAATAACCTCTTATCTGTTGCGGAGTTTAATGCTCCTATGGGTCCTGGCATAAGGTCAGTAGAGTATCCTTCCATGAATAAGGACGGAGTTCCCTTCGGGGTTATGGTAGGAGCCCTTGCCGTTATGGAAACCTTGTGCGGCTTTACCGGCAACAAAAATCTTCTTGAAGCTGACGAATACAGGCATTATCTTGATGATTTGTATGATAACTATGAAATCATGAAGCTCTACTTCAAGCCATACACCTGCTGCAGGTGGGCCCATCCTGCTATAGATTCATGCCTCGAGATAATGGGCAAATTTAACCTTAATCATAAGGATATCAAGGAAGTTACCGTCTATACCTTTAAGCCTGCCACCATGCTTTCCAAGATAAGACCAAAGACGGAGGATGAAGCCCAGTACAACATTGCATACCCGGTGGCTGCCGCCATTGTGACGGGAGACTTCGGCTTAAGTCAAGTATCAAGTGAAGCCTTTGAAAATCCGGATATAATCTCAATGATGGGAAAACTCACCTTTGAGGTTGACCCTGAAATCGACAGGCAATTTCCTAAGAGGCGCATATGCAGGGCAGAGATAATAACCAATGATGGTCAAAAGTACATGTCATCGTATTGCGAGCCCAGGGGAGAAGCCCATGAGAATATAGGGATTGATTGGATAAGGAAAAAGTTTGAACGCCTTACCCAGCCTGTTTTAAAAGAAGGCTATAAGGATATCCTGCTTGATAAATTGGAAAAAGAACTTAATTTTTCAATAGTTGAGCTTGTAGATGAGATAAATAACCATATAAAAATATCCTCCTGATTAAAGTGAGCGAAAAATAATAAAAATATCCGC
>DCDC01000016.1 GCA_002316225.1 Firmicutes bacterium UBA1065
TTATTATAAGGATGTGATGAAATGAGCATTGAAAATATAACATCAAAGATTCTTAGCGATGCGCAGGATTACGCAAATTCATCTTTGATGGATGCGGAAAAAACCAAGCAGGAAATTTTAAATAGAGCAAAAAATGAAGCGGAAGTCTTAATTAAGACCGAAGCTGAAAAAGCCGCAAATGATGCCCTTGAATTAAAAAACAGAAAAGTATCCGCTGCCGAGCTTCAAGGCAGAAAGATGTTATTGTCGGCTAAGCAGGAAGCTATTAATAAAAGCTTCGATGCGGCAATAGAAAAGCTTAAAGCAATGCCGGAAGTTGAATACCTGAACTTCCTGGTGCAGGAAGTCGTAAGGATTCCCAATTGCCAGGGAAGTATTGTTTTAAATGCCAAAGACAGGGAAAGCATCGGTGAAAGACTGGTTAAAGCCGTCAATGAAAAATTGGGAGCGGAAAAAGTTGCTTTAAGCAAGGATACGGTTGAAACAAGCGGCGGTTTCGTGCTAAAAAGGGGAAAGGTTGAAATAAACAGTACCTTTGAAACCCTCTTGGATGCTATGAGAGACCAACTGACAAGTGAGATAGCAGATGTACTTTTTAAATGAATCCTGCCTGAAAGGAGGGTTGACTTTGGCGAAGATCAAGGATACTGATTATTTATATGCCACTTCAAGAGTGAAAAGCATAGAAAAGCACATGCTTACCCGTGAAAGGGCAGAAAAGATGATAGACGCAAAATCGATGGAAGATGCCATAAGAGTATTGGATGATTGTTATTACGGCTATCTGAATGAAATAACGGATTTTGAAAATTATGAAAGTCTTCTGATTGAAGAACACAAGAAGACATATGATTTCATAAAGTCCATTGCTCCTGATCCGGACCACTTCAATATATTTTTGTATCCCTACGATTACCATAACCTTAAGGTATTGGTCAAAAATGAGTATTTAAACAGGGATGATACCGATATTCTTGTGGATACGGGAACCATTGAGTTAAATGTTTTAAAACATGCCTTGAAAGAAAGAAGCTTTTCTGATTTGACTGAGAACATGGGTAAGGCATTGAACGAAATAATAGAAGATTTTCCAAAAACAAGAGATCCCCAGCTCATAGATATAATACTGGACCGCTACTGCTTTGATGAAATGCTTAAGGCCGCGGAAAAAACCAGGAATAAGTTCATTGTTGATTATGTGAAGATGCTGATAGATTCAAACAACATAAAAACATTTGTAAGACTTAAGAAAATGAAAAAGTCCTGGGATTTTTTCAATAAGGTTTTTTTGAAGGGCGGCAACATACAGGACCATATATTTATAAGAAATTATGATGAGCCTTTTGAAAAATTTGGAGAACTTCTTTTAGCCTATGGTTACAAGGATGTATTTCTTGAAGGGACGGAAGCTTTAGCTGAAACAGGAAAGTTTACAAAGCTGGAAAAGCTGTTGGACAATAAATTAATGGAACATGTAAAATCTGCCAAGTATTTTCCTTACGGCATAGAAGCCCTTGCAGGATATCTCATAGCTAAGGATAATGAAATCAAGATTGCACGAATCATTTTGGCAGGAAAGACAGCAGGCATCTCGCCGGACCTTATAAGAGAGAGGGTGAGAGAAACTTATGTATAAGATAGGAATCATCGGAGACAAACAAAGTGTTCAAGGATTCAAGGCCGTTGGTCTGGATGTGTTCGATTGCAATAAGGCAGAGGAAGCAAAAAAAACCCTTCAAAGGATTGCAGCCGACAATTATGCAATAATTTACGTGACTGAAAACTTATATGAGCAGATAAAAGAAACAATATATGAATACAATGAAGAACGGCTGCCTGCAATTATTCCCATACCCGGTATGCAGGGATCCCTGGGCCTGGGGCTTAGAAATATAAAGTTGGCAGTTGAAAAAGCAGTAGGTGCTGACATATTGTTCAGCAACGATTAAGGTAAAAAAAAGAAAGCAGGTGATTATTTTAATGAGCCAAGGTAGAGTAGTTAAGATATCCGGTCCGTTGGTTATAGCAGATGGTATGAAAGAAGCCGACATGTTTGACGTTGTCCGCGTGAGCGAGCAAGGCCTCATAGGGGAAATAATCGAGATGCGCGGGGAAATGGCATCCATACAGGTATATGAAGAAACATCAGGCTTGGCCCCGGGAGCACCGGTTGTTTCCACGGGAGCACAGCTTTCTGTTGAACTGGGACCCGGACTTATAGAAACAATATATGACGGAATACAAAGGCCCTTGGAAGAAATAAGAAGGATAGCAGGACCTAACATTACAAGAGGAATTAGTATTCCTGCCCTCAACAGGGAGAAAAAATGGGACTTTGTTCCTAAGGTAAAAGCAGGAGACAGGGTTCAGGCAGGAGACATAATAGGAAGCGTTCAGGAAACTATAGTTGTTGATCATAAAATTATGGTTCCTTTCGGAATATCGGGAGAAGTTGTTGAAATAAAGGAAGGAAGCTTCACCGTAGAAGAAACTGTATGCATAGTTAAGAAGGATAACGGTGAACTTGTTAACCTGACCATGATGCAGAAATGGCCTGTTAGAAAAGGACGTCCCTACAAGGAAAAATTAGTTCCCGAAATCCCCTTGTTAACAGGTCAAAGGGTTATAGACACCTTATTCCCAATTTCAAAGGGCGGGGTTGCGGCAGTTCCCGGACCTTTCGGAAGCGGAAAGACTGTTGTGCAGCACCAGCTGGCAAAATGGGCCGATGCTGAAATAGTTGTGTATATAGGCTGCGGAGAGCGGGGAAATGAAATGACCGACGTTTTAATGGAGTTCCCTGAGTTAAAGGACCCGAGAACAGGGGAATCATTGATGAAACGTACCGTCCTCATTGCAAATACCTCCGACATGCCCGTTGCCGCCCGTGAAGCATCAATTTACACAGGAATTACCATAGCCGAGTATTTCAGAGACATGGGTTATTCGGTAGCCCTGATGGCAGACTCTACATCCCGTTGGGCTGAAGCCCTGAGAGAAATGTCCGGCCGTCTTGAAGAAATGCCCGGTGAAGAAGGCTATCCCGCCTACCTGGCATCTCGTCTTGCCCAGTTCTATGAAAGAGCAGGAAGAGTAATATGTTTAGGGGCAGATGGAAGACAAGGAGCCTTGTCAGCAATCGGAGCCGTATCACCTCCCGGAGGAGATATTTCAGAGCCGGTATCCCAGGCCACCCTCAGAATAGTAAAGGTGTTCTGGGCACTTGATGCCCAACTTGCATACAGCAGGCACTTCCCGGCAATCAACTGGCTCACAAGTTATTCCTTGTATGTTGACAGGTTAGGTCCCTGGTTTGATGAAAATGTAGCAAAGAACTGGACAGAAATGCGCAATGAAGTTATGAGGCTCCTCCAGGAAGAGGCAGAATTGAATGAAATAGTTCAGCTGGTAGGTGTTGACTCCCTGTCAGTCTATGACAGGCTGAAGTTGGAGGCAACAAGGTCCATAAGAGAAGACTACCTGCATCAAAATGCCTTCCATGAAATTGATACTTACTCATCCCTTGAAAAGCAACATAAACTCTTGACACTGATTTTGAGATTCTATCACAAGGGTGTGGAAGCCTTGAATAACGGGGCGGATTTCAAGGCCTTAACAGAGCTTGAAGTAAGAGAAAGGATAGGAAGATTTAAATATACGGAAGAAAAAGACGTGAAAGATGCTTACGAAGACATCGCAAAACAAATAGACAGGGACATCATGGCTTTGACAGCAAGCAAGGAGGTTGAGTAAAATGATTAAAGAATACAGGACCATATCTGAAGTAGCAGGACCTTTGATGCTTGTAAAGGATGTTGAAAATGTAGCATATGATGAGTTGGGAGTAATCGAGCTTCCCAACGGTGAAACCAGAAGCTGCAGGGTTCTTGAAATCAACGGAAGCAATGCATTGGTTCAATTGTTTGAAAG
>DCDC01000010.1 GCA_002316225.1 Firmicutes bacterium UBA1065
AGGATTTGGAGGTATTGAAATGTATAAATACAAGATAGTAAAGAAGGGTCGTAAGTGGTTTCAGGCAGAAGAAGCAGAAAAGGGATATAAAGCACAAATAGAAATCAACGATATCTCAAAGGACTGGATAGAAGGGCAGATTGTTGAATTTGAAGGGAAATATAAAAAACAAACATCCGGAGGATATACGAAGGTGTACATATACCCTTGTACTCCTGAACAAAAAGAACAACACAAAGAAGTAGTCGCAAGAGAAAGAGAACAAAAAGAAATAGAGAAATACCTTAGTTATGTAGAGAAGAATGCGAAAGAATATGTATATTGGAATGGAGTTGAAAAGCTACGTAGCATGAATTTGAACGATGAACAAAAAGAACGGCTCAAGGCAGCCATTCAGGAAGGGATCATAAATAAAACTAAGAAAAAATTGAAGGACTATTTCAGATATATAAAGAATGCGATAGTAGAAGGCCATTGGTATAGCAATGGCGAGTCAGTTATAAAAGAAGGGATTTCCACGCTTCAGAAGTACGGCATAGATACAAAGGAATATGAAGGTAAACTGGAAGAACTAAAGGCCGAATACAAACAAGCTAAGGAACAGAGAGGAATTGAAGATGCTAAGAGATACTTTATAATTCGCAATGTTACAGATAATAAAAATATCGGTTTTGAGGTTGGCGAAATAATCAAGTCTCAGGACGGTAGACTTGGTAAGGTCATAAAAGCATGGAAATATTACGAAGAGGATACAATGTCTCTTGGCTATATGATCGACGGCGGTTGGATTATATGTGCTAAATGTGATACTTATGCAGTTACTGAAGAGGAAAAAAGGAGGTTTGAAGAGAAAGAAAAAAGATATGAGGAAAGAAGAGTTATTGAACGAAAAATTTCTGAAAAGGAAAAAGAGATCCATGATGCAGTATATAATTTGGTTCACTATATCAGAAACAATGGTGATTATCCAGAAGGCAGAGGAATACAGGTTGAGGGCATAGTTATATATGACAGTTTTGATATTTATGGTGGCGGCCAAAGAATAGTTGTTGATGGTGTAACAGTTTGGGGTATACAAAACAATGGCGGAGACGGAGATGATTGGAGCTACAACAACATCCGGACCGGTGGAGCAGGTGCTATAGGTTATAAAATGCAAATAAACGATACTTGTAAAGAATTTATTGAAAAAATAAATAAATTAAAGGAGGAGTTGGAGTGCTTACAAAACTAGAGGTAGGACAATTGCTGCAAAATGGGATAACCAGTTATCAGGAAGGTATAAGATTTGACTTTCATCAATCTGGACCAATTTTATATCTTTATTTTAGCAGACCAAAAGAAAAGGAAATAGAATCTATAAAAAGTGGCAAGTTTGATTTTGGTTTTTATTTTAAGGACGAGATTATATTTATTCTTGCAAAATTTCAGGGGATGCCCTGGATGGATGCACCGTATAGCGTACACCAGTCACAGCCTTTTACGTTCCAGGATATTCAGGATGGTAAAGGATTTGGGTTAACAACGTTGCTTACAGATGCCGACACCGGTATCCTTAAAGTTATAAGATATTCAGGATTATCTACGATTTTTTCAAAACGTTTTAAAGATGCAATTGATACTCAAAAAAATATGCCTTTTGACAAGGAAATATATTGCAAAAAAATAAATGCAATCTACGGGAATTATAAAACAAAGGATCTTGTTACACGTGCAGATGCAATCGATAAGATTAAGGGGTGATAATCATGTCAATTTTAGATCAAGTAATAACTTTGCAAGAAGCAGCGGAAAAATGGGGCCTTGATGTTTCGACTTTCCGGAAAGGAATACTCAGAGGCGAGTTTGCCTCTGACGAGTACCGTAAGACCGGTAAAAATTATATCATGTTGGTTTCGGCTGCGGAAAGATTCGTAAATAGCCGTAACCAAAATAAACTCAAAAAAAATAAAAGTAATTCTTGATCTTGATTATTGGTTTTTGGAGGGGGTATTTAAATACATGGTTTATTTTTTCTCAAACCACAAGAATACATCTTTTCTTGAGCAATTTTTAAGGGAAGAGGTTACAATTATTCCTCATCCTTACATAGAGCCTCAATGGAGCATGGAGGATCTTATAGAAAAGTGTGACGTTGAAATCAGCTTAGCTCTTCTAGTTGATAAGCTGATCATTAATGGTGATCATAGTCTTGTTTCTTATATTGTCGTTAAGAGAAACCGGTTAGGTAAAAAAACAGGGTTTATAACGTTTCAAAAACTGAATGAGCCAACGAAAGAAAAGGATAATAGCGGGAATATTGTTCACAAAAACATACTGAGGCCTATATCAGTACGTTGGTTATAGAGGTAAAGCCCCTGATAATAGGGGCTTTTATAGGGTGTTTATAATTATAAAAGTCTCAATCCTTGTTTTTTTGGATAGCCTAATATTAACATAGCACTCTATAAATGTCAAGTCTTGGTTAGATTTTTAGTATTATAAAATACGACTATATTCGTGTGTTGGTCCAATAAACCATCATTTTTTTATTTTTACATAAAAATTTTATATGACTTTCTTCAATAACTTTTTCAATAAGGTCAAAGCTTAGAGCCTGTAAGTCAATCCCGATACCG
>DCDC01000148.1:0-4343 GCA_002316225.1 Firmicutes bacterium UBA1065
ATACGAAGGTTGAAAAGTTCTGTGTTCTAAAAGGGGAAGCGGTCATTAGGTTTCGGAATGTCCTTTCTGAAGACATTATCGAATATAAAGTATCTGGAGAAAACGTTATTATTGTAGATATACCCCCAGGGTATACCCATTCCATCGAGAATATAGGTAGTGAAGAGCTAATCACTCTTTTTTGGTCAGATGAAGTGTTTGATCAGCAAAACCCGGATACCTATCGGCTTGAGGTAAAACATGAACAAACTTAAGGTAATGACTATTGTTGGCACCCGGCCGGAGATAATCAGGCTCTCCAGAGTAATTGCCGCTCTTGATAGATATATGGATCACGTCCTTGTTCATACTGGCCAAAATTATGACTATGAATTGAATGACATATTTTTTGACGACCTGGATATACGAAAGCCAGATTACTATCTTGAGGCAGCGGGGAAAACTCCAGCTGAAACTGTTGGTATGGTCATATCAAAATCATACGATGTTATGAAACAAGAAAATCCTGACGCGGTTTTGATTTTGGGCGACACCAATAGCTGTCTGGCTGCCTATTCAGCTAAACGACTTAAAATACCGGTCTTTCATATGGAAGCAGGCAATAGATGCTTTGATGAGAGAGTACCTGAGGAAATAAACAGAAGGCTCGTTGATCATATAGCTGACATTAATTTGCCATATAGTCAGATATCAAGGGAATATCTACTCATGGAGGGCATCCCGGCTGATAGGATCATCAAAACAGGAAGCCCCATGTATGAAGTAATCCACTATTATCTGCCCAAAATAGAGGCCTCAAAGATCCTGGACGAGCTAAAGCTAAAAGAGCGAGATTACTTTTTGGTGAGTTGTCATAGAGAAGAAAACATAGACGACCCTGTTCATTTCAAGGATCTGGTTGATGTTTTAAACAGTCTGGCAGAGGATTATAAAAAAAGAATAATTGTTTCAACACACCCCAGAACCAGGAAGAAGATTGAATCTGGGAACGTTGCTCTAAATAGCCAGGTTGAAATAATGAAGCCATTCTCTTTTACTGACTATGTACGACTAGAACTTGGCGCGATTGCAGTCTTGTCTGATAGTGGGACGATAACCGAAGAGGCATCAATCTTGAATTTCCCTGCTTTGAATATAAGGGAGGCTCATGAGAGACCGGAAGGAATGGAAGAAGGGAGCGTGATGCTGGTTGGACTGGATAAGGACCTCATAAGAAATGCATTGAGAGTTCTATCCGAACAGAAAAGGGGAGTTGAAAGAATGCTTGATATAGTGAGCGACTATGAAGCCCCTAACGTTTCTGAGAAAGTTGCAAGAATTATATTTAGTTATACGCACTATATTAATAGATTCGTCTGGAAAAAATAAGCCTATATCTTTTAGCGATGAAAATTGGCTATCTAACGCAATGGTTCCAGCCCGAACCCAATCCAAGAGGATTGTCCCTGGCTAAAGAACTTCAGAACAGAGGACACATCGTTAAGGTATTAACAGGATTCCCGAATTATCCATATGGGAAGCTTTATCCAGGCTATAAACTGGCATTAAAAAAAAGGGAGAATCTAGAGGGAGTAAGTGTATTAAGAGTTTTTTTATATCCCAGTCACGATAAATCAAAGATAAAAAGAGCCATCAATTATATAACCTTTTCCATATCAGCTGCCATTTTTGGAATTAAGGAGTTTAGAGATTGTGATGTCATAATAGCCTATCAGGATCCATTGAGTTATATTCTGCCCGTCTTTGTCTTCAAGTATATTTTTAGAAAGCGAGTTGTGATAGATGTACAGGATATATGGCCCGAGGCACTATATGCAACGGGGATGTTAAAAAATAACCTATCGTACAAGGCATTGGAATGGATTTGCACCTTTAATTACAACTTAGCTGATGCCATCGCTGTTATATCAAACGGATTTAAGGAAAGGTTGGTCCGAAGAGGGATAAAACCTGAAAAGATTTCTGTAATTTATAATTGGTGTCTAGATGAAGAAGTATTTTTAAATGCAAAAGAAACAGACGATCTTCCGGGTGAAGATAAAGCTATTTTTGAGAAAAACTCTGACAAAGAATTAGTCTTAGTTTTTGCTGGTAATATCGGGAAGGCACAAGGGCTTTCATCATTAATAGAAGCTTTCGACAGTCTTAAGTCATATCCTATAAAATTGGTTATAATTGGCGACGGCGTGGAGAGGCAGTCACTAATCGAATATGCTCAAAAGATAAATGCAAACAATGTTTTTTTTATTGATAGAAAGCCAGTTGGTGAGGTTTGGAAATATCTTATTAAAGCAGATGCCCTAGTTGTTCATCTTAAGAAAGATGCTGGGTTAATCAATACAATTCCTTCTAAGACTCAAACTTACATGGCCGTTGGTAAGCCGATATTAATGATGCAAAACGGTGATGCAGCCCGGCTAATAAATGATGCCGGATGTGGCATAGTAGGTGAACCAGAAAATATTGAAGATATAAAAAAAACGATAAAAATATTTATGGGCCTAGATGAAACAGAAAGAAAAACCATGGGGATAAATGCTAGGTCATATTACACTGCTCACTTATCAAGCTCTATTGGAATAAGAAATTTTGAAACATTATTTAGATTAATACATTGATAACACACTATAATTAATTCTTAAATGACACAGTTATAGGTAATATCAAGAATGGCTTTCTTTTATTATTTTAATTTACCGAAGCAAGATTGGTAACCTCCTGAAGAGAATCAGGAAATAAGGGGCAAGATATACAATCCTGTTATTATGCAAGCCTTGTATGAATGATATTTGGGGGATAAATGGGGAATAAATGTTGACTAAGCTTGCAATAATTGTTTTTTTTATTTCAGGCACATTGTGTTTTTGCATTATTGTTCTATCAAGAAGAAGTCGGACACTTTTGGATCAAATAATAGGAATTCAAAAGATCCATCATAAATCTGTGGCCAGGGTGGGAGGAATAGGGATTTTTATTGCATTTGTCTTAGGCATAGGTGTTTTGAGTATTAGGTTTAATAACTTTGGATATGTATATTTGTTGATTTCGTCATTACCGATTGTCCTAATTGGGTTCTATGAAGATATAAAAAAGAAGGTGGGACCAATATGCAGGTTAAATATATCGTTTTTGTCCGCCTTGGTCGCCGTCATTCTTCTTGGGGCGTCAATAGAGAGGACTGGAATTACCGTCCTGGATTTTCTCATCCAGTCTAAAATTATAAGCGCCATATTTGCCTGTATTGCTATAGCCGGTGTTACCAATGCCATAAACATTATAGATGGGATGAATGGTTTATCTTCAGGGACAAGCATTGTGCTCCTTGCAGCAGTTGGATATGTCGCTTTTAAGTTTCAAGACTTTTTCATATTATCGATCGCCGTTTTGGCGGCAGCCGCCATCCTGGGTTTTTTCTTCTGGAATTATCCTTATGGGCGGATTTTTCTGGGCGACGGAGGAGCCTATTTTATAGGTTTCGTTTTGGCGGTATCTTCGATACTGCTTGTCAACAGAAATAATCAGGTTTCGCCATGGTTTCCGATTCTGATATTGATATATCCGGTCTTTGAGACTCTATTCACAATTTATAGAAGAAAATATCTGAAGAAAAGGAGTCCCATTTATCCTGATAACCTTCATCTTCATAGCCTTTTTTATAGAAGAGTCGTTCCTGTTATTTTTAATAATGGGCATAATGTTGTGAGCCAGAATGCCATGACCTCGCCCCTCATCTGGGGATTATCGGTCATTTCCGTAGTGCCTGCAGTGATATTTGTAAGTAATACTTTTGCTCTCATTCTTTTTACTATTTTGTTTGTTCTACTGTATATCTTTCTTTATAAGTCAATTGTTTGTTTTAAAATCGGGCATTTAATAAAAAGGACGGTAAATAGTAAATCTGCAACTTAAAACATAGACCGAACCGATACCGACTCTTCATACTAGAAGAAACTGAGGCGCGGGATGGCAAGAGAGTTTGCCACCGCGCCTTTTTTTATGAAATTGCAGGGGTGAAGATCGAGAATCGTGCCTTTGGGTGGGTAGAGGGCGCAAAAAATTTATTGACAGGGGGAGATGGTTTTTATATAAAAGGGAAAAATAAGCCTTGAGATGGAAGTCAAAAGCAAGAGGCAATGAGGAGATGAAATGACCACGGATTTTGCTATCAAAATTATTGGTCTTTTCCTCGGGGTGGTGGCGCGGTCGCTTATCCCCTGGCTGAGGAAGCTCCGGAATGGTGAGGTTAAGGGTTTTGATAAGCGATATCTTTATTCAGGGATAGCTACGTTTATACTGGGCGTGATTATTACCTTAGTGCTTTTCCCGCAGTTTAAAGGTGAGGC
>DCDC01000148.1:4528-4822 GCA_002316225.1 Firmicutes bacterium UBA1065
TCAGGCTTTTCTGCCTGGCCTTTGGTTTTGGCTTCGGCTGGAATGCCATTGTGCTTGAAGCCGGCAAGTGGGGGAACTGGTTTCTGGAAGAGTGAATTGCGATGAAAATTGGCGAATTTGAGATTTATTTAAAGGCGGTTGATGACCACAAATGCCCGCATTGTGGAGAAAAACTCAGCCGGCGGCCGCGGAGACTGTGGCAGAAGGCGGTGTCATTTGCCGTGCCGCTCAGGCACTATAAATGCGGCGGTTGCTATAACCGCTATTTTGCTCTGTCGCCGAGCTGGAAGCAGA
>DCDC01000095.1 GCA_002316225.1 Firmicutes bacterium UBA1065
AGGATGACTTATTGTATTCGTTTATCGTGGTGTGGTTAACACGTGATAATTCTGAACGGAGTGAAGAATTTCGGGATGGAAACCTTTGATACTCTTCTCTTCGCTCAGAGTGGCAATTTTATTTAGCAAGATTTATTTCAATGCTTCTATGGCAGCTTTCAGCTGCAAGTCTTCAGTGTCGGCCTCCATATGCTTTACCAAAGCTTTATAGAGGGCATCCTGGGTGGCAAAGTCAATTGTCCCGTATGGGAACAACAAACTATCCTCCTGGAATTTCATAATTTGTTTAAAGGATACAGGGTCATAAACCCCGTCCGGCTCCTCTATTTCATAACCTAATTCCTTGAGTATCATTTCAGCCGCTAAAACATCAAGGCTGACATTGCCCAACTGGGGTTTTTGTTTCTTACTGAACTGAGGATATTCTGATAAATCCGGTTTTTTATTTTCCACTAAAATATCAGGGCTTATTCCTATTTTATGTACAGGTGTTCTGCCTACGGAAAAATATTCAGCCGTGGTAAATTTAACCCCGCTGCCGTCTGTTAAACGATACAGGGACTGAACGACCCCTTTCCCGTAAGAATTTGTGCCTACAATAATACCTTCTTTCTTATACTTGACTGCGCCTGCAAATATTTCCGTTGCGCTGGCGCTTCCTTCGTTAATCAATACGGCAATTTCATACTTTTGTTCTTTAAGCCTGCTTCTGTAAATATCTTCTTTTCCGTCTGCATATTTAACATATACCACGGGGCCTTCCGTGACAAAGAAATTTAACAATTCAACTGCAGAGTTCAAAGTTCCTCCACCGTTGTTACGCATGTCTATTACAATTTTTTTAACATTATTTTCATCAAATATGTCCAGTTCTTTTTTCACAAGGTCTGCTGTGTTGTCGGAAAAGCTGGTAACTTTCAAATACCCTATGTTATCTTCCAGTATTTTTCCTTCAACACTGCTTATAACTATAGTCCTCCTTATCAAATCGAAGGCCAGGTTTTCCTTTCCCCGTAAAATTCCTATTTTAACGGGAGTTCCCTGTTCTCCCCTGATGAGAAGGGATACCTGGCTGGCGGTTAAGCCGGTTACGTCTTTATCATCAACGCTTTTTATAATATCACCGGCTTTAATTCCTGCTTCAAGAGCAGGTGACCCGGCCAGGGGAGTCACTACCACAACTTGTCCGTTTATATCTAATATTTGAACCCCTATACCTGAGAATTCTCCAGCCGTATCTTCAAGCAAGGCTTCATATTCCTGGGATGTGTAATAAGTGCTGTAGTCATCCAAAACACCGAAAAACCCGTCATAAAGGCCGTTCATTATATCTTCGTGGCTGACTTCGTATTGGTACCTGCCAAGGACAAAATATATTACTTTTTTCAGGAATTCAACATCTTCACTGAACTTTTCCCTGTCCAGTTCGGCAGCCCATGCCGGGGTAAATGAAAAAAGCAACATTAAAACAGCAAGTACAAGGCTAACTTTTCTTTTCATAATGCACCTCAATTATTTTAGTATGAATAGATAACATTATGTTAGCACTTATTACAGATTACATCAAGCATTACTTCAGCCTTATGGTCATGCCTTAAGGAGGAGCATCCACCGGTATGGGAGGGTAATTACCGAAAATGATTATAAAAACTTTTAATTTCAAATTTTTATAGAATAAAAGGACCTCTTGTATTATAATATAACAAGGAAACTGATGTTACGACTTTTCATAATATTTTGACTTTAAGACGATTATAGGGTAAAATACTATAATCAGATATGCGAGGTTATGATGAACAGAAACACAAAAACATCAAATATTACGGAAGCGGCAATGATAACCGGTATTTTGGTTATAATTGCTTATTTATCATCTTTTATCACCATAACAATGTTTTTTTATCCCACTCCCTCAATCATTTTAGGTAAAAGGAGGGGAATTAAATATTCGGCTTTAGCCCTGCTGGCATCGGATTTGATAATTTCCATGCTCTTGGGTATACAAACGGGACTTATATTTCTGATATTATATACACCTTTTGCCCTGGCCCTTACATACGGAGTATGCAGCGACGAAGACGCCAACAAAACAATCTTGTTCGGGTCAGCAGCTTACATGGTTTCCTTTGTCCTTTTCATACTCTTTTTAAATTTTATAATGGGAGTCAATTTTATAGAAAGACTTGCTGAAACCTATAAGGAAAGCTTTGAAATGACCAGGGCCTTGTTTGAAAATATTCCCCAACAAATGAGAAGCGGCCAATTTGAGGAATACGTGAAAAATTTTGAGCAAATGGCTCCCATGATGGGCACCCTTGTAACCAATGTATTCCCGGCTGTTTTAATAGGGGCATCCGTCATAACATCATACATCAATTATTATGTTGCAAGCAAATTTGCAAGGCGGTTTTCGATCGATATAAAGGAACACGAAGGAATAGGATATTTTTCCTTTCCAAAAAGCTTCATTATTGCCATGGCAGGCTTGCTGCTCTTGTCATTTTTGTTGGGTTTGTTAAACATAAATGTAGAAATAATACAGCTGAACTTGTTTATTATAGTCTTTATGGCTATGCTCCTGCAGGGATTTGCCGTATTAAAGTTTTTTATTGATAAAAGCGGAATGAGCAAGGCTGTTAAAACGATAATATTGATAATGATTATATTTATGACTATAAATTTCAGCATATTCTATGCACTTGTCGGATTAGTCGATTTAACCCTAAACCTAAGAAAATTAAACAGAGCCTAATAGTTAAAGGAGGCAATATGGATAATAAAAATCCGGTTTTTTTAAAGGATGACAGCTTTATTTACTTCATAGTTATATTATTGTTGATATTAGTTTTTTTAATTGAAGGTTTGTTTATCTATGCTGCCGCAACCGGAGTGGTTTTGGTTTTAATAACAGCCTATACCTTAAGGAAACAAATATTGCGAAAAAAGGAATTAAAAAACTATATCATAAACTATACCAAGAATTTAGAAAATCTATCGGTAAACTCTTTTTACTATTCTCCCCTTCCCATATGCATAATCAGCTTAAACGGGAAAATGTTCTGGTTCAACAATAAGTTTAAAGAGCTCCTCCAAGGTTATTCGGATGAGCTTGAAAACATAGAGGAATTTATCGAAGGATTCCCTTTGAATTCAATGGACGGAAATAAGGAAGGCACCTTAAGCAATATTGAAATACCCGGAACAGGCAGAACCTTCAATGTCCTGTATTATGAGCTTGAAGAGGGGCGTTTCGGCGAAGGCCACTCCTATGTTTGCTATTGGAATGAAAATACGGCCTTTGTCACCTTGAGGAATAAGTATAATGATGAAAGACCCATTACCATGCTTATTCAAATAGATAATTATGACGAAATATCCGAGAAACTGGAACTTGGTGAAAAATCCTCCATGGTTGCCCAAATAGAAAAAATCCTCAACAAATATGCTACGGAAATGAACGGATTCGTTCTAAAATATGACAACCATAAGTTTCTCATGATGATAGAAAACAAGTTTCTTGAAAAGTTGGAAGAGAAAAAATTCTGCATGCTGGATGATGTTAAATCAATAAAAGGCACAAATGATTTTAATTTTACCCTGAGCATAGGCACAGGTGCCATGGCCAGGAATTTAACCCAGCTTTTGGAATACTCCAAGGGAGCCCTTGATTTAGCCTTGGGGCGAGGGGGAGACCAGGTTGTGGTTAAAAGGACCAATTCGGTTAAATTTTACGGCGGCAAAAGCAAGGCAGTTGAAAAAAGGACAAAGGTCAGGGCAAGAATCATATCCTATGCCTTGAGACAGATTATCGATCAGAGCTCAAACGTGATAATTATGGGCCACAGGGTGGGAGATATGGACAGCCTTGGCGCTGCCATAGGTCTTTACAGTATTGCAAGAAGCAGGGGCAAGAAACCTTACATAGTATTGAACAAGGTTAACCATGCTTTAAAGAATATGTATGAAAGAATGAAAAAAGAAGAAGGCCACTACATTGAATCCATTATCACCACCGAAAAGGCAATGGAGTTGGCCGACCAAAATTCCCTCCTTGTTGTCCTGGACACCCACAGGAAAAGCTATACGGAAGCTCCTGAGCTTCTTGACAAAATAGACAAGGTCGTTTTGATAGACCACCACAGGAGAAGTGAAGAATATATTGAAAATACCTTATTAGATTATATTGAACCCTATGCTTCCTCCACCTGTGAGCTTGTGGCGGAACTGATCCAGTACATGGAAGACCATATTAAACTCACAAAGTTTGATGCGGATGCTCTCATGGCAGGAATAGTGGTGGATACACATTCATTTACCTTCAAAACAGGCATAAGAACCTTTGAAGCGGCAGCCTTTTTAAAAGGAAAGGGTGCCGACAATGTGGAAGTCAAGGAACTCTTCAATGAAAGCATCGACTTTATGAAGAAAAAGACTGAGATTATAGAAAAAAGCGAAATCATTTTTGATGATGTGGCTGTATCATACATCGATGAGTACTCGGATGATTCAAACGTCGTAGCGGCCCAATGCGCTGATGAACTGCTTACCATCAAGGGTGTAAGAGCAAGTTTTGTCCTTGTAAGAAACAAAGATTATATAAATATAAGCGGCCGGTCCTTAGGAGAGGTTAACGTCCAGGTGATTTTGGAATACCTGGGCGGAGGAGGCCATTTGAACATGGCCGGAGCCCAGATACATACCGATGACATGGAGGTCGCAAAAGCTAAACTATATGAAGCAATAGCCCAATATAGAAAGGAGAGCAAGCAATGAAGGTAATACTCTTGGAAGATATTAAAAACATCGGTAAGAAGGGCCAAATCATCAATGCAAAAGACGGATATGCCCGCAATTATCTGATACCGAAAAAATTAGCCATAGAAGCAACAGAAGCAAATATAAGAAACCTTGAAGCAGAAAAACGAAGAAAAGAAGAAAAAGAAAAAGAACTCCTGCAGGAGGCCAGGTCCCTTGAGGAAGAACTGATGAAGAAAACCATTGTCATTAAGGCCAAGACGGGCGAGCACGGAAAACTTTTCGGTTCCATCACGACCAAGGAAATAGCGGATGTTTTGGAGAAAGAACACAAGATTGCAATAGATAAAAAGAAATTTGACTTGGAAGAACCCATAAAATCCGTGGGCGAATACAAGGTTAGAATAAAACTTCATCCCCAGGTAAATGCCGAATTAAAAGTAATAGTTACGGAAAAATAAGAGGGTAGATATGTCTGATCTAACTAACCTAGGAAGAATCCCGCCTCATAACGCAGAAGCTGAACAAACTGTCTTGGCTTCTTGTATGATTGACCACTCAGCTGTCGAAAAAGTGGTCAATATATTAAAATATGACGATTTTTATTTTGAGGCCAATAAGGAAATATATGACAGCATCAAACAAATTCATATGCAAAACATACCCGTAGATGCGGTAACTGTTTTCGAAGAACTGAAAAAAAGAGGCAAGATAGACTATATCGGCGGATTTGAATATTTAGCCACCCTGACCGAAAACATAATTACATCCAAAAGTGTGGAAGCATATTGCAACATCATAAAAGAAAAAGCTACTTTGCGAAAGCTTATAAGTGTTTCCCAGGAGATTATCGAGAAGTCCTACAAGGAAGATGATGATGTCCAAAAAATCATAGAGCTGGCCGAGCAAAGAATTTTTTCCGTTTCCCAAAACAGGAGCATCAATACTTTTTCCGAGATTAAAGAAGTCCTTATGACCGTTTTTAATCAGCTTGAAGAAAGGGCCAAGACCGGCGGAGGCATAACAGGTCTTTCGACCGGCTACACCGACTTGGACAAGATGACTTCGGGACTTCAGAAATCTGATTTGATATTGATTGCGGCCAGGCCATCCATGGGAAAAACCGCCCTGGCTCTCAATATTGCCATGAATGTTGTGAAAAACGGGGCATCAGTTGCCCTGTTCAGCCTTGAAATGTCAAAGGAGCAGTATGTTCAAAGAATTATCAGCCAGGAATCAATGGTAGACAGCACAAAACTCAGGACAGGCTCTTTGGACGATGATGATTGGACAAGGATTATTAATACCATGAGCATGATTTCAAACTGTAAAATATATATTGATGACACCCCGTCCGTAACCTTGTATGAAATGATGTCCAAATGCAGGAGGCTTAAGATTGAAAAAGGTTTGGATTTAATTGTGGTGGATTATTTGCAGCTCATGACTGACGGAAGAGGTACGGAAAACAGGCAGCAGGAAATTTCCAACATATCCCGAGGTTTAAAATCCCTTGCAAGAGAGCTGAATTGCCCGGTTGTGGCCTTATCCCAGCTTACTCGTGCACCGGAACACAGAACTGACCACAGGCCTGTTATGGCAGACTTGAGAGAATCCGGGTCCATAGAGCAGGATGCCGACGTGGTTATGATGCTTTACAGGGACGAGTATTACAACAAGGAAGAATCCGAGAAAAAAGGCATAACGGATGTAATCATAACCAAGCAAAGAAACGGTCCCGTAGGAACCGTTGAGTTGGCATGGATTGGCCAGTACACGAAATTTGGAAACATTCAAAAGTAAATAATCTTGGGGCTGCCTCTTTGTAATGAACAACATTTTTGTCATTCTGAGGGCTTTAGCCGAAGAATCTATTGAGATCCTTCGCTGCGCTCAGGATGACAAATCCTGTTCCTGAGATTCAGCGAAGGATCTTATATATCTAAATCATTCTTGCAATTATTATTTTTGTACCGGGCTCCAAAGCCTTATCATCAGGTATGTTATTCAACTCTTTCAGGTAATTTATTGACAGGTTATAATTCTTGCCTATATCCCACAAGCTTTCTCCGGATTGAACCACCCTGAATATCAAACTTGGCATTTTGCTCCTGTCCACAGGTTCTCTTTCCGCTACATCGCTTATCACGGTAATTTCATCATCACCTCTGAATTTTAAGCCTACATTGATATCACATGATAAGTTTATCAAGTTATTTCCCTTCCTGTAAGCATTGCATTTATGAACACTTAAATCGGGATAAATATTGTATGAGACATCCTCTTCTTCCAAGGGGAAAGAGGCTGTAAAGGGCAGGGATGCAAAGGCTTTGTCTATTTTATTCATGTCGCCGTTCAAGTAAAGGACGTTTACATCCAGGTATCCATCCAGTATGTATTTGTTGTCTTCAATTCTTTTTTCTGAAAGCTTGGGGCTTATTTCTGCCGAATAAACATCCTTGATTGACCCTGCGGGCACTTCGAAGCTGTTTTCATAGGGGACAACCTTATTTTCTATTTTTTTGATTGATGGCAAGTTTACTTTTTCCGCCAGGAGGTCCAATTCGTATGCTGTCGAATAGCAGTCGGTGATTATGTTTTTATCGATATTTTTATAAAAGGTTGCATTTAAGGTAAAGGGCAAGGTAAATTCTATAAGCTTTTTCTCATCATCAAAATTTTCTCCGACTGAAAATGTCATATCTTTTACAGAAATACTGATGTCTTTCTGTATGCTTTCATTCAAATCCTCAAGCTCTAAGTAATGGGTGAAGGGGAATTCTTCCGATACATAACCGATGGTATGGAGGTCATTATTTTCCGTAAATAAAAATCCAACCTTGCATATTCCCTCAACCAGCATTTTGTCATTTAATACATCCATGTTGGTCATGTAAACATCGGCATCCGTCTTAATGATTTTGTCGATTTCACCGGAACCCTTGCTGAGCTCCACGGCATCATTAATGCTTATCTCTTCCGATAAGACTGCCAAGGTATCCGAATAAGTTATATTTTTAGCTTTGGCTTGAATGCTTCCGTCAGACTCTAAATCAGAAACATATGTAACGGGTTTTTTCCTGTAGATATCCGTATCCAGTATCAACACTGCTTTAACTGAATAATTCCTTTCTGTCAGCTGGTCCCCATCGATATAATCTATAAAGACATTTGTGAAAGCTTCCATATCTTCGCTTACGCCTTCCAGCCCGATTTCTTCTCTGAAGGGTATTTCTCCCCTTATGGAATTTATGGTGGAGTTTTCATTGCCGGAACTGTAAATAACATTATATATGAGCTTACCGTCAACAATTACCTTATCTTTAGCTGCCGTAACATTGTTAAGCTTTGCCTTTCCTTCGACGGTTACCAGTTTTTCCATATCAGACATGTTATCGGCAATCGTGAACTCGCTTTCCAGCAATACTTCCGTAGAATTTGAATTAATAATTTCATTGATATTAAATGTATCATTAATTATTTTAACCAAGATAAATCCTCCTTTAAGTTTCTTGAGTCTTAGGCATTATTCTTTATAAATATATATGCTCTTTAAATTTCAATAGTACAACTTCCAAATAAAATTTTAAAAAATCATAAAAATAGATTGACCTTTTAATATATTTAATATAAAATTGTTTAGTAATGTGATAGAAGATATTGTCTTCAGAACCAATATCAAAAATAAATATGTTTGTCGGTAAATATATTGGAGAGACTAAAAAAAAAAACCCTTTTTGTCTCTTTTTTATATTTTATAGGTTCGTTTTTGGGGAAGGCCCCTAATTTTGGAATTATAGTCATCATATCAGGAGGAGAAAATGCCGAAATATATTTTTGTAACGGGAGGAGTTGTTTCTTCATTAGGAAAAGGGATTACTGCAGCCTCTTTGGGAAGGCTCCTGAAAAGCAGAGGACTTAAAGTTACAATGCAGAAATTCGACCCTTATTTAAATGTGGATCCGGGAACCATGAGCCCTTATCAGCATGGAGAAGTATTTGTGACCGAAGATGGAGCGGAAACGGATTTAGACCTGGGACATTATGAACGAATTGTTGATATAGATTTAACCCAATACTCCAGCATCACATCAGGTAAAATATACTGGGCTGTTATAAATAAGGAGAGAAAAGGAGATTACCTTGGCGGTACCGTACAGGTCATACCTCATGTGACCAACGAAATCAAATGCATGTTAAAGAGAATTTTCGAAGTTGAAGATGTGGATGTTGTCATTACCGAAATAGGCGGAACGGTTGGTGACATTGAGAGCCTCCCATTTTTGGAAGCCATCCGTCAAATACGTTACGAGGTTGGAAGAGAAAATGTATTGTACATACATGTTACCTTGCTTCCCTACCTTACAAAAGCCGGAGAGCTGAAGACAAAACCTACCCAACACAGTGTTAAGGAACTTTTAAGCATAGGAATTCAGCCTGACATCCTGGTATGCAGGAGCGAAAAAGAAATTCCCGCGGAGCTGAAGGCCAAGATTGCCTTGTTCTGCAACGTTGAAAAACAAAATGTCATTCAAAATGAAGATGCCGATTCCATATACGATATTCCTTTATTGCTGGAAAAGGAAGGTCTTGCAAAGATAGTCTGCGAACGCTTCAATCTAAAATGTACGGAACCTGATTTAAAAGATTGGATTGATATGACCAGGCGGGCTAAAAATCCAAAGCATAAGGTAAAGATAGGCCTTGTGGGCAAGTATGTTGAGCTTAAGGACGCCTATTTGTCAGTTGCGGAAGCTCTTAAGCATGCCGGGATAGACAATTCTGCTCAAGTTGATATAGCATGGATACAATCTGAAGATGTGAATGATGAAAACTATGAAGAACTCCTTAAGGATTGTGACGGAATATTGGTACCCGGAGGCTTTGGAGACAGGGGAATCGAAGGAAAGATACTTGCGGCAAAATATGCCAGGGAGAATAAAAAGCCCTACTTGGGAATTTGTCTGGGTATGCAGATAGCAGTTATCGAATTTGCCAGGTCTGTACTGGGATATGCCGATGCAAACAGCTCTGAATTTAATCCCAAGTCAAAACATGCCATTATTGACATTATGGATGAGCAAAAGGAAATCGACAGCAAGGGCGGAACCATGAGACTGGGCAGTTACCCCTGCAGGCTCATGGACGGCACAAAGACAAAGGAAGCCTATGGGGGCCTTGATATGATTAATGAAAGACATCGTCACAGGTATGAATTCAATAACAGGTTCAGGGAGGAATGTCAAGAAAAAGGACTCATCATTTCAGGAGTTTCACCGGATAACAAACTGGTTGAAATAATTGAATTAAAGGACCATCCCTGGTTTGTGGGCTGCCAGTTCCATCCGGAATTTAAATCAAGACCGACCAGGAGTCACCCCTTATTTAAAAACTTGATAAAAGCTTCAATAGAATGCAAAAAATAAGATTTTTGTCATTCTGAGGGCTTTAGCCCGAGGAATCTCATGAGATCCTTCGCTTCGCTCAGTATGACTATGTAATTTATGGATGCTGCTCCTCTCTGGCGGCATCCTTTTTTATCAGGCAGAAATATATGCCCGAAATTATTATAATACCGCCGATTATCGTATATAGGGAAGGAATCTCCCGAAACGCCACAAGAGCCATAAGGCTTGCAAAAATCGGCTCAATTAATGTTGCTACCGAAATCAGGGTTGATGAATAGTACTTCATCAAATAATTGAAGGTGGTATGCCCTAAAATTGAGCTGAAAAAGCTTAAGAGGAAAAAGAGTATGAATTCTCTGGGAGGGTAGGGAAAAAGAGGTATTCCGGCAAAAAGGCACATTGCAACCAATACAAGTGCCGATACCGAATAAACTATATAAACATACACCCCTGCACTCACAGTCCTTCTGACAAAGCCGCCTATTACAAAATACCCGGCAACAGATACAGCCCCCAAAAAGGCAAGGACATTTCCAACCATCATACCGGTTTCGCTTCCCCGGGATGAACCCGTTCCGATTATGACCGTTCCAATTAAAGACATTGCAATACCGGCAGCCATTTTGCCGGTTATTTTTTCTTTTAAGAGAAAATAATTCATTAATGCGACGAAAACAGGGCTGGATGACACAAGGATGGTTGAATTTGCAATTGTGGTCATTTGTATTGACTGAATCCAGGAAGCAAAGTGCAGGGCCAAAAAAACACCGCTTATGACACACATGGCAAAATCTTTTTTGTTTATTTCCTTGAATTCATTTTTGTTTTTGATATAGACCGGCAAGGAGAGCATCAGGCAAGTAAATAGCATCCTGTATGCTGCTATGGCCAATGCCGGCGCCTGGGAAAATCTTATAATTATGGATGAAAGGGAAGTAAAAAAGGTTCCTGCAATAATCAGGTATTTGGATGGTTTTTTCATAATTTCCGCCTTTTGTGTTGATAATATGAATACTATCATAATCTATCCGTCTTTTCAATATCGTGAATAATCTTTAAGATATGTCTTACTAAGAGGGGAGATCAAATGAAACTGTTCAATTCCATTACCATAATTTATGCGATTAATATTTGTATGGCAATGATAGTAATATTCCTGGAAAGAAAAGACCCTACGGCAACCTTGGCATGGGTGCTGGTCCTCTTGGTATTCCCAGGAGCCGGATTTTTGCTTTACCTGCTTTTGGCTCAAAACTTCAGCCGTAAGCAGCTTTTTATCATGAAGATTCATGCAAGGAAATCTTTTGGTGATTATATTAGGGTACAAAGAGAATTATTCGAGACGGGCAGGTTGATTTTTAACGATAAAAATGTGGAAGGCTATAAGGATTTAATAAAAATGAATTTATTCTATCATGGCTTCTCATATACCCAAAACAATGAAGTGGAAATCTATACCGACGGCCAAAAAAAATTCGAAGAGCTCTTTAAAGCCATAGAAGGGGCAAAGCATCACATACATATGGAATACTACATAATAAGAAATGATGCCATGGGAGAAAGGCTTTTGAACCTTCTTTCAAAAAAAGCCAGGGAAGGTGTTGAGGTAAGACTACTGTATGATTCGGTAGGGGGGAGAAAATTGAGCAGGAAACAAATTGAAAACCTGAAAAGTTCCGGTGTAAAAGTTGCCGTATTTTTTGGCTCCACCCTTCCTTTTTTTAATTTTAAAATTAATTACAGGAACCACAGAAAAATAGCAGTTATAGACGGGATTACAGGTTTTTTGGGAGGCTTTAACATAGGGAATGAGTATATAGGCTTAAATAAGGGGATGGGTTATTGGAGGGATACTCATTTAAAAATAAGAGGTGATGCGGTAATAGACCTCCAGACCAGGTTTTTCCTGGATTGGGGGCATGCCTCCAAGGAGGAGATGCTTTTTTTGCCCGAGTATTTTCCCGACAACGGCATACAGGGCAGGGTGGGACTTCAAATTATTAGCAGCGGGCCCGACAAATCAGACGAAGCAATAAAGGATAACTATGTAAAAATGATAAATTCAGCCAAAAAAAGTATCTTTATTCAAACTCCATATTTTGTTCCCGATGCATCCGTTTATGAAGCTCTAAAAATTGCTGCCGCTTCAGGAGTTGATGTCAGAATCATGATACCCTGCAAACCCGACCACCCCTTTGTATACTGGGCTACCTACTGGTACTGCGGAGGGCTTTTGAAGTATGGAGTTAAAATTTACACATATGAATTTGGATTTTTACATGCCAAAACTTTGGTGGTTGACGGGATAATAGCGTCCGTGGGAACCGCGAATTTTGACGTAAGAAGCTTCAAGTTGAATTTTGAATGTAATGCTATAATATATGATACAAGAACTTCCAGGATGCTCCAGGATATCTTTATGGATGATTTAAACTATTCTATGGAAATTACAAGGGAGTTGTATTTGGAGAGGGGGGTTTTAATAAGGTTCAAGGAATCAGTCTGCAGGCTATTGGCTCCTATATTGTGAGAGTTGAATTTTTTTACATAAGTGCTATAATTATCATATAGAATTTAAAGTATGCTGCTGACATTAAGCTTTGCCGGCAGCCTGATATAAAGGTGGTAGGTATGAACAGGTATTATGTAATCTACAATCCATCTTCCGGAAAGGAACTTGCTGCACACAAGGTGTTTGGTGTTGCTGAAACGATGATGAGCATTGATGATGCAGAGTTTTCATTTTATGCGACCAAAAAAAGAGGAGATGGGGAAGAAGCTGCCAAAAGGGCATGCAATTTAGGCTATGAAATGATTATAACCTGTGGAGGGGATGGAACAGTAAACGAAGTTGTAAATGGCATCATGAAATCCGACTATAAGCCTAAGCTGGCAATAATGCCTGCAGGAACGATTAATGACTTTGCAGAACAGCTCAGTCTTCCTAAGTCCAAGGAAAATTTTGCCTCCCTGCTCATG
>DCDC01000048.1 GCA_002316225.1 Firmicutes bacterium UBA1065
GGGTTAATTCGTAGCGTATCCATATGGATACGCTATGTTTATAGCCTGCCACCTAAAAAACAAAAATTATATATTGTCGCTATCATAAACTCTACCACATGAAACCCTTTAGTAACAAGTGGCTTATATCACACCTAGCTTGATCGACTTATAAACTTATACAAAATATCAGTTTTCAACGGAAATTATTTGTTTTACCTTACTTTTTCAAAAAAAAAAATCTATATCCTATTAGATACAGATTAAATCTTAATTATCCGGTAAGTTTAAATTGTAGTTTCAATAACTGCACTTTTAAGGCAAGCTCTGAAGTAGTTTTTCGTATGATGAATAACCTGTTTTTCTTCAGCCTCCCTAAATTTGAACAAAGCTCTATCGATATGGGATAATTTGAGCAAATAAATAACTTCATCGTTGGAGTAATATAAATCCTTTATTGTCTCCTCAATCAACGGACGAAAATTATCATGAAACAAATATATATTTAATTTTTTAAAAAGGTCTGTCAGTCCGTCGTTCTTTTTGTCCGTCAACAAAGTCACCTCCTAGTAATCCTGTAATTCTCACCGTTCATATTTAATACTGTTGAGTGTTCAACTAATCGTCCAATTAGAGCGGATGTCATATGCTTATCTTTTCCAAGGAACTCAGACCATTGGGAAAAGTCAAGATTTGAAGTGACAATGGTACTTTTGGTCTCGTATCTAGCTGCAAAAATTTGAAACAAAAGGCTTGCTCCAACAGAGTCAAACGAGAGGTACCCTAACTCATCGACATATAAAATATCACAGGAATTAACATTTTTAATGTAATGCGAGAGTTGCTTTTCATTTGAAGCTTCTGTCATTTGATTTACCAAGTCTGATGCACGTCTGAATTTTACTGTATATCCCTTTGTTATAGCTTCAAGGCATATTGCAGTCATAAGGTGACTTTTGCCAGTCCCGCTATTGCCAAGTGCAATTACATTTCGTTTGCTTTTTACAAAATTGCAGCTTGCCAATTCCATTACTGTATCTTTATTTAAATCAGGGAGTCTTTCTGTATCAAATTCAAATGTATCCAGTGTTTTTATAACTGGGAAGTTTGCATTTTTAATTCTGTAACGATATTTGTTTTCGGTTTTTATTGATAATTCTGCTTCCAAAATATTATGAAGTATTTCCTCTACAGATAAATCTTTTTTAATATATTCTTTAAAATTTACAAAAGCATTGAGCTTTAAGGCTTTTGAGATAGAAATTATATTATCGCTTAAGTTTTTTTCGTTTTGAATTGATATTTTCATACTTTTGATTTCCTTTCTATTAATTGATCATATTCTTCTAAATTTGCATGGTCTATATTGAATTCTGTTTCTATTGTTTTAGGCAAATCATCTTTTCTTTGTGATATTTCAACATAGAAACAAACCCTGTCATAGTTTGGCACCCCTGTTAAATTGGCTTGCTTCACCGCCCACAGCAGAATGTCATTATCAAGCTTTCTTGCTAGAAGAAGTATATTAACAAGTTGCACATTTTTATCTCTGTCTTTGCAAAGCTTTAAAAATCTTTTTAGTTCTTGAGGCATTATTCCATTGTTTATGGGAATTGCATTTTTAATAGCCCTTGGCTTTCTTTGGAGTATTTCAAGATAGTGCTCGGTTACATATTGATGATCTTGAGGATACAAGCCCTTTTTATGCTTCCAGATTAATTTTCCCATATGATATATATCAACATTGAAAGGTGAAATTTTGACAGTTACAGACAATCCCACATATTCGGGTGGAACAGAGTATTTGGTTGAACCCACTCTGACAGTAAGATCTGAATGTACATTGGCCTTTACTTCTTCAGCAATATCAAGCGGATATGCAGGAAGCGGAAGAAGATATGTTCGTTCCTCATCAAGCATATCTTTTATTGTTCTGGTTCTGGTCTTAATTCTGTGATTCATGCAGTATTGAAGGCACTTTCGAGCGACATGTTCTTGAAGTTCCTGATAGCTTTCAACATTTGGCATTGGTGTAAAGGCAATCTTTCTGACAATACTAACAAGATTTTCTACCGAGCCTTTTTCCCACCCACTGCGTGCATTGCAAAATATTCCCTCAAAAGCATAATGGGCTTCAAGTTTTTTAAATTTTTCCTGTTTTACGGCTTCTTTGCCAGAGCCCTCAAGCACCGCACTTTTGAGGTTGTCATAAATACAATGAAGAGGCACTCCTCCAAAATATTCGAAAGCCATTACATGCCCCATAAAAAAACTGGAACTTGTTTTGTCCGGGAAAACAGTTGAAAAAATCCCATAGCTATATGGAAGAACTGCACAGAAAACAGAAACTCTGGTTTTAAGCTTATTGATGTACGCATAAGCATCTCCCCAATCAAATTCCATTGATTCACCAGGTTCATGTTCAATGGGAATGAATATTTCAGGTTTATCAATTCTCAATTCCTGCACATATTTGCGTATAGTAGATTCACCAATTTTGTACCCTGCATCAATAAGTTTTTCCCATATTATCTTTGCGTTAAGGCTTTGTTTCTTGGGTGCATCCTTGTTTTCGTTGATAATCTTTAAAATTTCCTCTTCCAGCATAAGTCTCAAAGGGGCTTTTTCTGGAGTATATTCTTTTCGTTCTCCAGGAATAGCCTTTCCTTCACAATATTTTTTGACAGTATCTCTGGATACATTAAGCTGTCTGGCAATTTGTCTTTGACTCAAACCTTCTACAGTATATAGTCTACGGATCATACGATATTTTTCCGTATCAACAACAGCCATTTATTCCACCTCCATTTGAAATTCGGTTTTTTCTGATTTCCCTGAGGAAATTGCTATATTTTTTACTAACTTCAGAAACTTATCAAGCTTAGATACAATAACTGTGATAAGAGAAGCATAATTCTCAAGTACCACGGCATCTAGAGTTGCGAAGTTTGCTTCTAATTCTCCGATCAATTTAATCATAAGTCTTAATGAAGATTCCAACTTCTTTGAGTTTTCAAAGTGTTTATCTTGCAATACTGCTTTTGAAACCTTTTTAAACTCAGCATTATTTATATAACACATTGCCTCATTAGGACTATTAATGATTGTTTCTTTCAAGGCGTCAGATGTAGTCTTATTTCCATAGGCACAGACAAGTTTCTCAACATTAGATTTAGGAATGCCTTCAAAGATTACTTTTGATGCAAATTCAAATTGTTTTTCTTTTGGAAGCCTTGATATATCTTGTGCCGAAGAGGGACATAGTTCTTTTGACAAGACCATCTTAGCAACTCTTTCATTCAAACGCTCTGCTATTGAAAGTCTTTTGGATATCCAGGCTTCAGATCTCATCAGCTGTTGAGCAAGTTGTTTTTGATTGTATTTTTTGAACTTAAGAATTTCACGCAAAATCATGCCCTCTGATATTTTGTTTAACTCCTTGTGCAAGGAAGAAAGCAAAAGAATTGCTTTTCCAATATCATCAGGATTTATGATGCTGGTCATAAAAACATCTGCTTTTTCCACGTTCATGTCTTTTAAAACCGACAATTCCTTTTCGCCTCTTAAGGTCACAAGATTACCGTCAGGCTTCTCAACGGTAATAATGGGCATAACAAGTCCATACTGTTTCAAGCTACGCTTGCAAAGAGTTTTTTGACTTTCAGATATTCCGATTCCCAACACTTTATTTTCTGGAATCATGTTAATATTCACTTCTTTTATGGGATATTTTACTGTACTTACCATTCTCACACCTCCAACATTATTTTTTCTTTATATTAATGCTAATGTTGGTGCATGGCTATATGACTTACTGAATTAAGCTGTTTAAATCAGGTATTTATGGTATCTTTCATAGAATTGATAACTTAGTAATGAACTGAAATCCATATACTTGTCAGGGTCGAGAATTGGAGAGAGTGTTTTATGGAGAATCTGGTATTTTTTCAACTGTGTTTCTTTCCAAGCTGGTCTCATTTTTATTTCTGTTTGAGGTTCTTCAAAATCATCGGTATCTAAAAGCATAGAAATTTCTTCCGCATTTAAAGAAAGTTTATTAAGTACTCTGGAAAGAGTGGAATGACTGAAATTTTCCAATCCAAACTTTGTACGCACCTTAAGTGCCACTTTTCTCATTGATAAACCTGAACTAAGGTAGAGAATTACTGCATAAATATATACATAAACTGGATATTTTCTGTTGGGAAGTTTTATCGAAGGACATATGACTATATTCTTTTTATCATCAGATTTTAGCATAGGGCAAACTAACTGCTTCTCTTTGTTATTGATAAAAAACTTGTATGATGCTGTTTTTCTGCGTATTAAAGAAGAGCTCATTAACTCGTCTATGAATTCAGCGCTGAAGGTTATGGTAAAACTTTTGCTATTTATATTGATTTTTTCATTTACAAGTGTTATTATCAATTTGCGTTTGGGTCTTGAAGTGTTAAATGCTCGATACATTTAACTTAAAAACTTCAAGACTTTTCATTTTAGTGGCGGACTACTTTTTTTGTAGCACGCTAAAAAAGTATACCATATTTTTTGGTATACTTTCCACATATCATTGGCTGTGTTTTTGGTAGGGTTAATTCGTAGCGTATCCA
>DCDC01000183.1 GCA_002316225.1 Firmicutes bacterium UBA1065
TGCGCATCGAAGATGGACAAATATGGATACAGGATGCCAGCTGTCCCGATAAAATCTGTATCTATCAGGGCAAGATATCAAGAAACGGTGAAATGATAGTATGTCTGCCCAATGGTTTATTTATAAAAATTGTAGACGAAAGCGATCAAAGCGGAATTGATTTTATAGCGGATTAGGAAGAAAAATATTATGAACAGAACACAAAGATATATATTTTTGTCGCTGCTGACAGCAGCGGCTCTCATACTCAGCATAATTGAAGGCATGATACCCCTGCCTTACATTGCACCCGGAGCAAAATTAGGTTTATCAAATATAGTTATACTCTCAGTAATAGTAGTATTTGGTTTCAAGGATGCTTTTCTTGTAGTAGTTGTAAGAAGCATTCTTTTAATGCTTATTGCTACAAATCCGGTTACATTCATTTACAGTATTACAAGCGGAATTGTAAGTACCATTGTAATGTCACTGAGCTGTAAGTATTTTAAAAATATTTTCAGCTTAATCGGAATAAGCGTTTTGGGAGCTATGGCTCATAACACGACCCAGGTAACGGTCGCCGCAATACTCTTTACAACCTTGGATTTGTACTACTACCTGCCCATTTTGTCCTTGGTAAGTATTTTCACCGGCTGCTTTGTGGGGTATACAGCTATATTTGTAACCGACAATTTGGAAAAAACACTGTTAAAACTGGGAAGAGAGGCTTAAGATGAAGAAAGGCAATCCTATTTCAATAATTCTTTTAATACTTACATCAGTCATAACGGGAACCATCCTGGGAAAGGCATTTTCAAATGCACTCCCCATACTGAATTACGGCGAAGGAATAGGTTTCGGACCGGCGACCCTTGATTTAAGCATTATAACAATTACCTTCGGATTCAGTGCAAGTCTGACAGTTGCCGGAATAATAGGATTGATAGCAGGGATAATAATTTACAGGAAGCTGTAAGGATAAATATGAAGAAGATAATTTTGGCGTCAAGCTCTCCGAGAAGGATCGAAATACTGAAAAAGTATGCTGAAATAACCATCTGTAAACCCGAAACGGAAGAGACTGTAAATTCCTTTGATTACCCGCAAACAACAGTAATGAAATCGGCTTTTGAGAAAGCCTCAAGTATTCTATCAAAATGTGAAGAGGATGCGCTGATAATTGCAGCAGACACTCTCGTTTACCTGGACAAAATAATGGGTAAGCCCAAAAGCGAAGAAGAAGCCTTTCAGATGCTAAGCTGTTTGTCGGGAAAGACTCATTCTGTTTTTACGGGCATTTGTATCATAGACAGGGAGAGTTTAAAAAAGGTAGTGGATTATGAAGAAACTTCGGTTGTATTTCATGACCTTACCAAAGACTTTATCGAAAGGTACCTAAAAACCCGGGAGTATGTGGATAAGGCCGGGGCCTACGGCATCCAGGGATACGGGGAATTATTGATTAAAGAAATACACGGTTGTTACAACAATGTTAAAGGACTGCCTGTCGCAAAACTGAACAGTTTATTGACAAATCATTTTTCCGTAAGCTTGCTGTGAATAAATAATTGCATAGCGGAGGATAAAATGGAAAATAATAATTACACAATAAAATCAATTCCCGCGGATGACAGGCCGCAGGAAAAGCTGTTGAAATATGGGGCTAATACATTGTCTAACTCTGAACTGATTGCAGTAATTTTAAGGACAGGAACAAAGGAAGAAAATGTTGTTAGGCTGGCACAGAGAATTTTGAAGGAAGATGGCAAGGGACTCAGGAACATAGCGGAAGGCACCATCGAAAAATTTAAATCCTACAAGGGAATAAATGACGTTAAGGCTTCAAAGCTCATGGCTCTTGCGGAAATCAGCAAAAGAATGAGCTCATTAAAAATCGAAAAAATAAAGATCTCTTCTCCTGATGATGCTGCTGTCATCATGATGGAAGAAATGAGGTATTATCAAAAAGAGTATTTTAAAATAATACTTTTGGATACCAAAAACAATGTGAAAAAGATTTCCGAAATATCCGTAGGCAGCTTAAGCAGTTCAATCGTCCACCCCAGGGAAGTTTTTTATGAAGCAGTTGTAAATCTGGCATCATCAATAATATTGGTACACAATCATCCCAGTGGTGAATGTGAACCCAGTAATGAGGATATTGTTTTGACAAACAGGTTGGATGAATGCGGTAAAATTTTGGGAATAAAAATTCTGGATCACATAATAATAGGTGACGGGGTTTATTTCAGCTTCAAGGAAGAAGGATTACTCTAAAATGAAAGGATACATAAATGGGACTTTTTAGTTTTTTTACACAAAAAATAGGAATTGATTTAGGAACATCAAATACTTTAGTATATGTAAACGGCAAGGGAATAACCTTAAACGAACCTTCGGTTGTTGCTATAAATACGGCATCATACCAGGTATGTGCTGTTGGCAGCGATGCAAAGGCAATGCTGGAGAGGACTCCAAAGACCATAATGGCAATAAGGCCCCTGCAAAACGGGGTAATAGCAGACTTTGAAATAACAAGGGCCATGATAAAGTATTTCATTGCCAAGGGTCTTAATAAAAAAAGGTTTATTAAATCAAATATTGTTATAAGTGTTCCGGTTGGCGTTACCTCAATTGAAAGAAGAGCGGTTGAAGAGGTCGCATACGATGCAGGCGCTAGAAAGGTTAAGCTTGTTGAAGAACCCATGGCTGCTGCCATAGGAGCAGGCCTAAACGTGGACCAGCCCGTCGGCAACATGATTGTTGATATTGGGGGAGGAACGACGGAAATAGCCGTAATATCCCTGGGAGGAATTGTTGCCAGTGATTCTTTAAGAATTGCCGGAGATGATATTGACGTAAATATTAAGGACTATGTTAAAAATAAGTACAAAATGGACATAGGCATAGTTACTGCCGAAAATGTTAAGATGGTTTTAGGAAACGCAAGCAAGGATTATTATAAGAAAAAAAACAAAGAAGTTCCTGACAATGATGAAATGAGTGAAAACAATGAAGATGAAGCAATTGAAACGATGGAAATAAGAGGAAGGGACATAGTGTCGGGACTTCCTATAAAAATAACCATAACCAGCGATGAAATCAGGGAAGCTATCATTGAAACAATAAATTCTATAGTCAGCGCCATAAGAAGAGTACTTGAAAGAACACCTCCCGAATTGGCTTCGGATATTTATACAAACGGTATATATTTAAGCGGGGGAGGAGCCTTGCTGAAGGGCTTGGATATATATATAGAGAAGGAAACCGGAATAAAAGTGTTTATTGCCGAAAATCCATTACAAAGCGTTGCTTTGGGTGCGGGTAAAATATGTGAAAACTTATAAAGCGGTGAATAAATGAATTTTTTGAAGGCACATTTTAAGAAAATATTATTTTTTCTTACAATTTTTATATTGATAATTATGATCGGGCTTTCATCAATCGGACGATTGGGAGGGGCCGATTTGGGGTTTTTCGGGAACCTGATTTCAGGCTTTCAAAAAATAGTTTATAAGACAGGCAACACCCTTACAAATTCATTCTATTCGGTCCAGGAAATCGTCAAAATGCGTGAAGAAAACATAATGTTGACCGAAAATGTCTACAAGCTCAGGGAGCAGGTAAGGATACTGGAAAACATAATAAACAAGTCGGAAGCACTTCAAACGGAATATGAAATGAAGAAAAACCTTTCATATGATTATGTTGTTGGACAAGTAATCGCAATTGATGATTCAAACTGGTTCAGCAGGTTTACCATCGATAAGGGCGAGAATGACGGCATTAAGCAAAATGATATAGTTATACAGGCCGTAAAGACAGATGAGGGGATAGTGCAAATAGGCCTCATAGGAATTGTCACCCAAACATCATCCGAATGGTCCAAGGTTATTACCCTTTTGGACGAAAGCTGCAAGGTAAGCTTCAGAAATATCGAAAACGATGAAAGCGGTATTCTGCAGGGAAGCATTGACGGAACCGTAACCGGATACTTCTTTAACAGCAAGGTTTTTGCTGAACCGGGTGATAGTTTGGTTACATCCGGAATCGGAGAAGTGTATATTCCCGATATCTATATCGGGGATGTAAAAGATGTGGTTAAAACGACGGATGCTTCCACCCTCAGGATTATAGTCGAACCTGCAGTTGATTTTACAAAAATAAACAGGGTTTATGTCCTTAAGAAATAAGATGTTACGAAAGGCTTTAATATGAAAAAATTCATTCTTATGTCTTTCCTGATAATAATAGGTTTTGTGTTCCAAACCTCATTCATGATTTTTTTTAATCACTTCAAGGTTATTCCTAATTTTTCTCTTATTCTACTTGTAATTTTTGCAATAATGTCCGATGGAATCCAGGGAGGTCTTTTGGGAATACTGACCGGGCTCTTGTATGATTCCATGATTTACAGCATTTTTGGTTTATATACCTTGATTTATTTTTTAATAGGGGCCTTGATAGGAACCTACAGTATTGAAATGCTGAGGGAGAATAAATTTCTTTACAGCGTGGCAGCCGGAATATCGACCATATTTATGCATGCCTTGCTTTACCTGATTTTATTCTTTTTAAAATTCAGGGTAGGTCTGGCAGCCAAAATTTTTCCAAATATAATTCTTGAAACGGTTATAAATGCCGTACTTGTTGTCTTCGTGGCAAAAATCATAATGTATTTGTTTGATAGATTCAATGTAAAGGTATGATGCGGAATGGTAAAGTTTTTTAAGAATCGTTTTAATATATTGTACATGGTAATTATTATATTATTGGTCATTCTAGGTTTCAGAATGGCTGTTTTAACTATTGTTGAGGGAGAAGAATACAGGCAGATAGCAGATATTAAGAAAATAAAAGATATTCCGGTAAAGGCACCCCGTGGAAAAATTTTTGACAGAAACGGCGTTATCCTGGCCGATAACGTGTCAAGCTTTACCTTACAAATGTATACGGATGAAATAAAACCTTCCGATTTCAACGACATAGCATATAAATTGGCTAAAATATTAGATGAAAACATGGAAAGACCAATAGATGATTTTCCCATTGAACTTGATACCTTCGATTACATTGACGAAAGCCTGGAAATAATGGCCAGCGATACAAACAGCCTGGAAGAAATTGATGTCTTGACCTACCAAACCGCTGAAGAAAAAGCCATTGAAAAGGTAAAAGAAAACATTCATGAATGGTTGAACTACGAAACAATCATTTACGGTGAAAACTTTTCTCCCAAAAAAAGGGTTCATGCTGTCCTTTTGGAGGATGATGTCCCGATAATATTAGAGGGCGAAAACTTTGAATATGACCAAGATATGCTTATACCGATTGAAAGGGAAGAAAGTAAAGAAGATGAGGATGCGGAGGAGACAAAAACTCCCATACAAATATGGCTGGCAGAAAATAATTTAAAGGAAAACCTAAGCGCTGAAGAAGCAGTGGAGAAATTGCTGGTTAACAACAACAAGTATTTGTCCACCCTTTTTTCTAATTCCAAAATCAGGAGATTATCCTACGAATTCTTGAAAAAAGAAGGCTTAATATCAAATATAAAGCTTAATGACTTTTCATTCATCCAGGATGAGGAATATGAAAACATCAAAAGGAGTTTAAATGCAACCAACGAAGAAATAACCATGAGCACTACGGCAAAGGATGATTTTGTCATTTTAACCATGAAAAATTCCATAGACAGCCTGCTCAAGACTGTTTATGAGGGGAATGTAAAGATTAAGCCCGGTCAAATCCTTATAGAGAGATTGAAAGAAATCTATCCCGATTTACCGGTTAGATTTATAGAAGATGGTGAAAGCGGGATATTCGAATACACGGATACGGAAATACGCAATAAATATTTTTCCCAGCAGCACATGGACTTCAGCACATCAGCCTATGATTTCGTGAAGGAATTAGCTTTTAAGAATTTTGACGTCTTATATAATTTGATAACCGATGATGAAATAAAGTATTATTCTCAAATAGAATTATTAAAATATGTAAATCCTTCCATATCCATAAGCGATTGGGAGTACACTCCCATAAGAAACAAGAAAAACTGGATAAAAAACAACGTGAAATCCGCTAAGGATGATGGTGATTATTCTGCCAAAGAAGTGTTTGGAATGCTCAGGGAGTCCTTGGAAATACCTGATGACATCAATGATTACGATATGCGGAACATGATGGTACTAAGGGAAAGGTACAACAGAACAAGCTATTATTCCTACCATCCGGTGGATATTTGCTACGGGATTTCGGAAAAAACCGTTGCCATGATATCTGAAAGATCCCACGAATTAAGCGGTATAGACATTGAAATCGAACCTTTGAGATACTATCCTCAACACGAGAGCGCATCTCATCTCATAGGCTACCTGGGCAAAATTGCCCATGACTATGAAATACAGGAATATGTTGTTGAAAAGGGCTACAGCACCGAGGATATCATAGGCAAAACAGGGCTTGAAGAAAAATTTGAAGATTATTTGAGAGGGAAAAAAGGTAAAAAGACGGTTGAAGTAAACAATGTGGGAAGAACCATCCGCTCGGTGTCAAGTGATGCCCCAGTTCCCGGGGATGATTTATACCTGACCATTGACCTGCGTTTGCAGAAAAAAGCAGAAGAATCCTTAAAGAAAGGGCTTGAAAAGATTCGCGAAGGCGGTGTTTTTGAAAGCGAATGGGGAGACTTTTATTTCAAGGACAAATATGAAAATGCCTATTCGGGGGCCTTGGTTGCCCTTGATGTGAAAACGAGCGAAGTATTGGCTTTGGCAAATTATCCGGCCTACGATTTGAATTTGTTTTCAACGGGAATCACTACGGAGAACTGGAACAGCCTCCTGAATGATTCCAAGAATCCCCTGGCTCCAAGACCCCTCTACAATATTGCCATGCTTACAGCAATACAGCCGGGTTCTACATTTAAAATGATAACTTCCCTGGCTGCCTTAGAAAAGGGGGTAAATCCAAATACCACCGTATATTGCGCAGGAACCATGAAAGTGGGAGACAGGAATTTCAGCTGCTGGATTTACAATATGTTCGGAGGAAAGCACGGAGCCCAGACCATGTACCAGGCAATAATGAATTCCTGCAACTTTTACTATTATACAACGGTACTTGGAGAAAACTTAGCTACCCACCAAAAGCACACGGTTAAGGTTGATGCCGAAGATATTATTGACATGGCAAGGAATTTCGGTTTAGATTCCAAAACAGGAATTGAAATAGACATTCCCCAGGAAGCTTCCGGAGGAGTACCCAGCATAGAAGGAAAAAAATCCGGAATAAGGGTTTATCTCAGATTATTCCTGGAAGCAAACATAGAGAGATACCTTAAGGACGGGGTTGTAATTGATTCATCCATGAAAAACGAGATTGTTGAAGAAATAGTGAGCTGGATAGACAGGGATGAGCCCATGACAAGAAGCGAAGTTTATGAAGGCCTTAAAGCCTTAAACTTAAATCCTGATAAAACAAACGACAACTACATACCCTTGGTTGATATAATAAAATACTCTTATATAAACCAGGCAACCTGGACCGTGGGAGATAATTTAAACATTAGTATAGGCCAGGGAAACAATGCTTATACGACCTTGCAGATGGCAAACTATATAGCTTCCATCGCAAACGGGGGTTACCGAAACAATGTCAGCGTGGTAAAAGAAATAAAAACCTATGACGGCAAGCATACGGACTATGTTCCCTTAAGAAAATCCGAAAAAATACCCTTAAAGGATGACAGCTACCTGGATGTTGTCAAGTACGGTATGAAGCTTGTTTCATATGACGACAGTGCAAAACCATTTGCAAAATTCCCGGTTGAGGTGGGAAGTAAGACCGGTACTGCCCAAAATCAAGGGATTAATCCTGAAACCGGAGAGCCCTATGACGACTTTGCATGGTATGTGGCATTTGCACCCTACGATGATCCCCAGATTGCAGTAGCCTGCGTACTTTTTGAAGGAGGCTCGGGCCGTTATCCAATACCCATAGTGAGGGAAGTTATAGGAGAATACTTGAAAATAAACGGCTTGGCTGATTAATGCACCCTTTTATATCATCCTGAGGGCTTTAGCCCGAAGGATCTCATGAGCTCAAATAGTGTCATTCTGAACGCAGTGAAGAATCCCATCATTTTATGAAATCTTTCGCTTTGCTCAGGATGACAAATGGCGTGGTATGGATAACACGTGATAATTCTGAGAGCTTTAGCACGAAGAATCTCATGAGGTCATTCGCCAACACTCAGGATGACAAAAGCACAGGATATTATTGATATAATAAGGAGAATAATTATGAGTGTTATATTAACAGGTTCACAAAAAAAGAAAATAGGGAAAACAATAATCGGCATAAAGATGGCGGTTGAGCTTTCAAGAGGGGGCAGAAGGGTACTCATGGTTGATATATCATCCGGGAAGGTCAAAATGTCGGAATACCTGAATGTGGATGAAGGCATTATCTATGATGTTATTGATGTTTTGCAGAAAACCTGTTCTTTGGACCAGGCTCTTATAGAGATCAAAGAAAACCTGTATATTTTGCCGTCTCCCAGGATAGCCGGTAAAATTGACAAGCTCAACAGGGAATTATTCATGAACCTGTTTCAATACACGGATGACTTTGATGTAGTAATAATAGACGCAGATTCTTTAACATGTGCCTGCATAGATTTTTCGAAAATAGATAATGCTATAACTCTGAACAACAATGATTTTTCCTGTATCAAAGAAATAAACGCAGATAAGGCAATTTCTTCTCAGACTTCAAATTTTATAGCTGTAATCAACAGGTATAATAAAAAGGAAGCCAAAAGAGGGAGAATGCTGAAAATAACTGATATCGAAAAATTAACCAAAACAAATATTTCATCAATAATTGAAGAAAACATAAATTATTTTTCTTTCAGCCATGAGAAGTTTTTTGATGAATATATATTGAAAACCGAAATAGACCATATAATAAAAAAATTAAATCTCTAAGCCCTTTTCGTTTAGAGATTTTTTTCTTTTTGTGATTTCATTAAAAGACTGTATTTGTTTAAAACGGATTTTTCAATCAAGTATCTGTTCTCGTCCACAATTCCCTTGAGTCCTATGCAAACCAGCAAAAAATATAAATAATTTTTATAAACATGGCTAATAGTTATAAGGTAAAGTATAAAATAAGCATTTGTCATGGAAATGTATCGGGAAACCGTCCTTGAGTCCAAAAAAATTTCCAGGACTGTTTTACAAATATTTCCTCCGTCCAAAGGCACAAGGGGAATTAAGTTAATATAGGCCAAAAACAGATTTATTTCTGCAAATTTAAAATACTCTGTATTCCTGAATCCGAAATACAGGAACAGATTACATGCCGGTCCTGAGATAAATAAAATTATTTTTTTGGCATGTGAAATCCTGTCTAAATTTGCATTTAAATTGAAGCCAAACAATGTTATTTTTACCTTTGTGAATTCAATGTTCAGCAAAATGGCCGAAAAGACATGGGAAATTTCATGTGCCAAAAGTGCAATGATTAAATGCATTGCCCGAATGTTTTATTCTGTCAGATCGAACAAAGATGCAGGATTTATTGAAGCACCATCCTCCCAGACTTCAATGTGAAGAATCATATTTTCTTCATTAAGAGCACCTATAAGATCCCCCTTGGATATATCGTCCCCCTCTTTTACAAAAGTTTCGTATATTTGACCGTAAATAAGGGTCTGGTCTTCATTTTGTATAACGATATAACCGTTAAGTTTTTCATTACTTCCCAATGATACTACTTTTCCATCGGTTATTGCCTGAACAGATTTACTATCAGCCTTAATATCTATACCGTGGTTGTAATATGTCGAGTCATCGGTTTTATTCAAGCCATATTTCCTGTATAGGGTCCCTATAACCGGTGTTGATTTTTTCTCTCCCACAAAAGGCAGCTTCCTGACAGCTGTTGAAAAACCCTCTGCAATGGTATCCCTTATCTCCAACAACTCAATGCTTGCGTTCATTTTTTCATCTGCTGCTTCCATGAATTTTTCCGACAAGTCAGAGTTTATATTTTTCATTACAATGACTGCCCCAACCAAAACTATGCTGAAAATAACCTGCAAAGCCAATTTCTTGTTAAAGGTTTCCTTCCTCTTGATATTGAGCCTTTTTTTCACTATTTTATTCATTTCTCCACCCCTTCCAGTACATTTTATTAATGTGTTACAAGCTTTATTACTAAATAATAAAATAAAAGAATAAGAGGGTGAGATATCAAAAACCTTTGCCTGGAAAGACCATTATGTTATATAATAAGAATAAATGTATGAGGAGGGAGAAAATGGAATCAAAGAACATAATTCTTAGAAAGAGTGTTTTTGATGACTGTGTATTATTTACCAAATGGGAGCAACAAGATTATGTAAAGGAATTCCTGACTATAAACAAGGAACGTACATATGAGGAAGTTGTAAGGGAATTCATCTTAAGGGAGCAGGACCCAACCAAGGAGCAATATACGATTATTCTGAAAAACACAGGCCCAATCGGAAGAGTCTATCTTTCAAACATATCAAGAGAATTTGACTTTATTGATATTACCCGTATATATATCGGAGAAAAGGAACACCTCGGAAAGGGTTACGGAACCGAGTGCCTGGAAATGCTCTTAGTCTATTGTTTCAATGTTTTAAATATGGAAAGGGTAACCATAGACCACTATACAGGTAATAGATCAGGTAATTTATACTTGAAGTTAGGCTTTAAATATGAAGGAATAATGAGACACGCAGCCAAAAAAGACGGCAAATACTATGACTTGCACTTGATGTCAATGCTGAGGGAAGAGTATACAAAGCTTAGAGCTTGAAAAAAAATCAGAGTATAAGATATTATAAACCTGAAAAAATGAATTAAGAGGCTCTATAAGGGTTATTTAGAGCCTTTTTTGTTAAATAATTTAATATTATATGGATTAATTTATCGAAAA
>DCDC01000177.1 GCA_002316225.1 Firmicutes bacterium UBA1065
GGATATTCATAGCAATGACACAATTTATTTAATGGTGTTCGAAAGGGTTCCGATTCCTTCGATTACACAGTCGACCTTGTCACCGGGTTTAAGAAATCTCGGCGGATTGAAACCTGCTCCCACTCCTGAGGGGGTGCCCGTAAGAATTATGTCACCGGGATAGAGGGTTATACCGGTGGTAAGGTCGCTTATTATGGCGGGAATGTCAAAAATCATGTCCCCGGTATTGCCCTTTTGCCTAAGCTCATCGTTTACGAAGCATTGAATTTTTAACCTGGGAGGGAAAGCTATATCTGATTTATGTACGATATAGGGTCCTATGGGGCAGAAGGTATCGAAGGATTTGCCCATGTACCACTGAACGTGGGCTGTTTGAACGTCCCTGGCTGAGATGTCATTTGCGATTGAATATCCGAATATGCAGCTTTCTGCTTCTTCCGGCGGAACATTCTTGCATTTCTTGCCTATTATTACGGCTAATTCAGCTTCATAGTCCAGGTGTTTAACAACATTGGAATGTGAATCCACATATTCCCCATGACCGATGGCGGGACAAGCAAGTTTGCTGAAATAAATGGGTTTTTGGGGCACACCGGCAACTGCGGTTTTTAAACTGTCAACTTCCTTAACGTGTTCAAAATAATTCTTGCCCAAGGCAAATACGTTCCTTTTGGGGTAGGGGATGGGGGATAAAACTTTAACCTCACTCAGCTTGATTGTCTCCTTGCATGTATTAATCATTCCTTTTATTTCATTAAGCTCAAGAGTATCAAACTTTTCAATGACACCGATCATGTCCAGATCCCCGGCAGACTGAAATACTTTTGAAGCAGGTATGATGGCGGTTTTTTCTTCGTTGAGAAAACCTGCAGCTGTTTTGTTATTATGGGTATAAGTCAATAAAATCATAAAGACCTCCAATAATTTGTTTAAAAATAGACTATAATATAATCAAACCGCATTTTCAAGAATAACATGCGCAGAAATGTCGCTTTGAGCCCTTAGTCATTCTGAGCGTAAGCGAAGAATTGCATGAGATCCTTCGGGCTAAAGCCCTCAGGATGACAAAAGGGGTATTTATTGCAATGACACCGATTGTCAACTTGAGCGTAAGCGAAGGATCTCATTAATTTATTGCGGGATGGGTGGCCTTGTGTTATAATCTTGAAAACGATATTTGCAGGAGGGTGAGCATGATCAGGTCCGTATTAAATGAGTTACATAAGCAAATAATATATGATTTGACTGAGAAGGAATTTCTAAAAAACACAGGCATTTCCGAAGAGAAAATGCTGTCTTATCTGATAAACAATAAATTTCTGAAGAACCTGTCAAACTTTATCAATAAAGAATCAATCACATGCCAAAATGTCCTTGATATGTGTGCGGATATTTTAAACTCCCGGCAGGCTGAGCCTCCGGAGGGCTGGATGGCATACGCCTTTCAGTATGTGTTGAACAAGTCTTTTCCGGATGCGGTTACAATAAAGCTTAATCCCATATACGAGGTTCCGGTTATCATCTACCTCCAAATATTGAGAAGCGTTACAAAGTTCTCACAGGAAAACGGCTTTGGCTCGGTGCCCAAATTTGAATTCTTAACCGATGATGAAATCAGGGACCTCCCCAACAAGAAGGAATACAGGACTTTTTTGGATGTGTTCGATAAAAATTATGTATACGAGCTCATGATGCTTGACGGGGAAGTTAACGGTTACAATACCTTAAGCCATGTTTCCCTGGTACATTATGTTGCTGTCCATGTGGCAAGGCAGATAAAAAGGGCAGGTCTTGAAGTTAACCTTGGCCTCGTTTCCGGCTCTGCCGCCGGTCACGACATAGGAAAATACGGGTGCAAGGGTCTGGAAAAAAGAAGGGTTGCATATCTTCATTACTATTATACGGACCAATGGTTTTTAAAATACAATATGCCGGGAATCGGACTTATAGCGGCCAATCACTCGACCTGGGACCTGGAGCTTGAAAACTTGTCCTTGGAATCCCTCCTCCTCATTTATGCCGATTTCAGGGTAAGGAACAAAAAGACCGAAAAGGGAGAAGAAATGCATATATTTTCTTTGACCGATTCCTTTGAAATAATTCTTAAAAAATTAGACAATGTGGATGAAGCCAAGGAAAAGAGGTATATAAGGGTTTATTCCAAGCTGAAGGATTTTGAAGAATTCCTGGTAAGCAAGGGAGTAAACACGGACTTAAGCTCTCTTCAGCCCAAACTAATCAAACCGGTGGATTATGCCCTCATAGACGGTTACGAAGTTGTGAAAAATTTCAAGTATAAAGCTTTTGAACACAATATTCCCCTGATGAGCAAGTTAAACAACGAAGTAATCTTTACCGACATGATTGAAGCAGCCAGAAGCGAGACGGACTGGAAAAACATAAGGGCCTATTTAAATATTCTGGAGGAGTACTCCATATATTTGTCTCAAAAGGAAAAGCTCTTTGCCTTAAGCTTCCTATACGAACTTTTGGTTCACAGGGAAGGGGACATAAGGAAACAGGCAGCGATTTTGATGGGGAAAATAATCGTTCATTACGATTTGGAATATACAAAGGAAATACCTGAAGACGTCAAGATAAAACAAACTGAGGAGAATGCCGGCTTGTCCCTGTGGGATAAGTTCCTTGGTCTCTTCCTGGACCCGGGCTACAAGGTAACCGACAAGCAGAAGGAATGGATAGGCTACTCCTTAAGGGTATTTGTTGATTCAGTCATCAATTCTCCAAAGAATTTATCGAAAAAGGAATACCTGGAAGTATTCTTAAAGCACCTCCAGGGTGACATAACAGATGAAACGGCCAAATTCAACAGTTTGAACTCTCTTTTGAGCATTCCTGCTGACCTTTACAGGGAAGATCAGCTTATCTTTGTATTAAGGTTTTCAGTAAGATTCATCAGGGAACCTTCTTACAGCATAAGGCTCATGGCGGCCCAGTTCCTGCTGAAGGCTGTAAAACAGATAAAGGTTAAAGGTCAATGCCTTGAGGATATATTGGATGTGATTTCGGAATTTTCTCCCGATGAAGGCTTGTGCATGAATTATTTGAAATTCAAGATTGGGGAATGCTTGAAGGCACCCGAGTCCCTGCTCAAAAAATATTCCTCCCTCTTGTCGGGCAACTGGTACAAGACATCGGATATTTTCCTGAACAATTTGAAGGCGGCAACCCCCTGGAACGTAAAAACCATAAGTATAGATTACATAATGGAGAACCTTTCTCAGAAAAACGAGCTGGCTCTTCTTCAGACCGCAACCCACCTGGCAAACCTTGTAAAAGTAAGCGCCATGGAATCGGTCAGAAACAAGGCAGGCAACTCCCTGGTTGAGTTGGGTCCCATGCTGACCATAGACCAGAGAAACGAAATAGCCTTTGAGTTATTAAAGGGTCTTGAAATAGATGAAATGCAGTATGCCAAGTACATTCCAGAATACTTGGGGCGGTTTGCCTTGCTTTTATCTCCCAAGGAGCTGGATGAGTTTATTACCGACTTAAAAAATATATACAATAATTCAAGCGAGAGGTCCAGCGCCCTGGTTATTCACACCTTTGGAATAATGGTCCAGTACTATCCCGAATATAAGGAAAGGTTCGGGGAGGACAACGGCGTCATAGAAAAAAGACTCATAAGAATGCTGGGAATAATTTTGGGAGGCCTTGCCAACTTTAACTCCCAGGTTAAGCAGGAAACATTTTTGGTTATAGGCCAGTATATTTTCGGGTCCAAGGTATTGGACCTCAAGCAAAAGCACAAGATATTCTCCCTCATCTGCAAGAAACTCCTGACCCTGATAAGCGAGAAGGAGTTGACCGAGCTGTTCTTTTTCAATAACTCCGCCTCCTTTAATCACATATACAGGTTTATAAGCGACTACGAATTTTTCTTTGGTAAATTCGATATTAAAGAAAACAAACGCCTGGCCTTTTTCCCCGGCACCTTTGACCCCTTTTCACTGAGCCACAAGGGAATAGTGAAGGAAATAAGAAATTTAGGTTTTGACGTATATTTGGCAGTGGATGAGTTTTCATGGTCAAAGAAAGTTCAGCCCAGGATGATAAGAAGGCAAATAATCAATATGTCAATAGCGGATGAGTTGGGGGTATTCCTGTTTTCCGACGACATACCGGTGAATCTTGCAAACAATGATGATTTGAAGGTATTGAAGTCCCTCTTTCCCAACAAGGATATCTATATAGTAGTGGGAAGCGACGTTATAATAAATGCGACCGCCTACAAGAACAGGCCCACAAAAAATTCCATCCACTATTTTAACCACATTGTTTTTAAGAGGGCCAAGGATGTTTTGACCGAAGAAGCCATCCAAAAGACAGAAAAAGCAAAAAGCAAGATAAAGGGAACCCTTATAGAGCTTCAGCTTCCCCTTTACCTGGAGGATATAAGTTCAAGCCAGATAAGGGAAAACATAGATAACAACAGGGACATATCCAACCTGATTGACCCCATGGCTCAAAATTTCATATATGACAGGAATTTGTACATCAGGGAGCCCTTGAACAAGACAGTTCTGAAGACTAAGCCCTTTGCCATTGAAATCATAGAGGAAATCAGCAAAAAAGTCCTTGACCAAATTGGTTATGAGGTTCTTAAGGAAAAGGACCTCTATGAAAAAATCGGGGAAAGTCTTGACTCAAAAAATATCAAACTCCTTATTATAAGGGATGCCAAGAACAATAACATGCTTGGCTTTTCGGCATTCCACAAGATAAGCACTTCCGATGTTTACCCTGAGTTTAAGAGCTCCTATATAGCAAATTATGTGAGAGAAAAAACCTCGGGAAGGATCATAGTGGTAGACGGGATATTTGCGGCTCCGGACAGTGCCTATGACAATATGGAGCAGATACTTATCACGGAAACCTTGGCTCACTGCATAAAGAATGATTTTACTTATGCCTTGTACAATAATTCCATAACCGGGTCTGACAGCCCTCAACTGTTGGAAACCTTAAACCTTCAGGGATTTTTCAGGATTCATGATGAAAGCACCCGGAAAACCGTATATGGGGTAGACATGAAGTTTCCCATATGCCTTACCCTCAATATGGAAAGTTTCCTGAAGGAGCCCTTTAACAAGAACCAATATGTTTACAGGGCAATTTCCCGCTCCAGGAAAAGGCTGCAAAAAGTAATGACCGAGCTCTATCCGGGCAGTCTTGTCTTGTCCATGGATAATGACATGATTAACCAAATCCTTATAAACAAGATATGCAGCATGAACAAGGTGCCCAACGAGCCCCAGGAGCCGAGAGTATTGGGAGAAAACATGGTGGTGCCTTTCGGGAATGTATTAAAGGGTATGGTGGTACCCAACACCATTACCAAATCCCTGCATACTGAAAAAGTATATTCTTTTGATACCACCAAATTTAAAATAATGGAATATCCCTTTTATTCTCCCATAGAAAATCAGATAAGAACCATAGAGTCCTTTAAAAAGCCCGTGATTTTGGTGGATGACCTCCTCCATAAGGGCTACAGGATAAAAGAAATAGACCCCATCCTGAAAAAACACAATATTCACGTAAAGAAAATAATAGTCGGAGTATTGTCAGGCAGGGGCAAGGACTTGATGGATATACAGGGAAGGGAAGCAGACTGCGCCTATTATATTCCCAACCTGAGGCTGTGGTTCAATGAGAACCTGATGTACCCATTTTTAGGGGGAGACGGCATATGGGTTGAAAATGAAAATAACACCAATCTGATTCCATCAATAAATTTGATACTTCCCTTTTATTCGCCCATGTTCATAAGGGGGGCTTCCAAGGAAGCAATCTACAATCTTTCAATGGTTTGCCTGGAAAATGCCAAGCACATTCTCCTGGCCCTGGAAAAGGAATACAAGGAGATATTCGAAAGGAACCTTACCGTCAAAAGGCTGGGAGAAGTCCTTTTGTCGCCCAGGCTGCCTTACCTGGGAGATAACATTTATTTTGATCTTAACAAGGAAGCATCAGGTTTCATGGATGTTATCATTATGTCCCTGGCTAAACTGGAAAGGATTATAAAAGATGGTTTACTATAAATATAAGGAAAAGTACTTGTTCTCCATGAAGGATGAGTACGGATACGAAAAAACAGATTCTATTCCTGAAGAGTGCCGGGAACTCTACTTTCTTACCAGGCTTAAGAGGAATAATTCCAAAAAAACTTTTGCTGTAAACCATCCCTCTGATTTGTTCATTGAAGAGGAAAGCCTGGATATGCTTAAATTGGATGAGAAAAGATATGATCTTCCGGAAATTATTCTTAAACTCATAGATGAGCGGAAAATCAAGGCGGTAAACACGGCCTATGATGATTATGAAGCATCTTTTCGCATGGATGAATTAAAGAAGAACAAGGTAAATATTTTGGCCTTGGGGGATGTGGGGAGCACTCTTTTGACAGGACTTAAGCTCCTGGGGAAAAATTCAATAAAGGCCATAGGAATTTACGACAGGTCCGGGGATAAAATAAAGAGGTGGGAATACGAAATGGGTCAAACGGCCTTTCCCTTCGAAGATTCCCTGCCCGAGGTTCACGGCATAGAAAGAGATGAGCTTTTTGAATGCGATATGTTTGTATTTTGCGCTTCCAAGGGAGTTCCTCCCATTGGGAGGGAGGACCTGGACGTAAGGATGGTTCAGTTTGAAGAAAACGCAAAACTTATCAGGGAATATGCCCTAATGGCTGCAGAGAGCAGATTCAAGGGGATATTTGCTGTGGTTTCGGACCCGGTGGATTTGCTGTGCCAGGCAGTCCTTAAAGAAAGTAAAAGCCTGCTTGCTCCTGAGCAAATCAAAGGCTACGGCCTGGGGGTAATGAATGCAAGGGCCATGTATTACTCAAAAAAATATGATAAGTTTGCAAGTTACCTTCAGGAAGGAAGGGCCTACGGACCCCACGGTAAGGACTTAGTGATTGCAAACAGCATATATGATTATGATGATGACCTGTCCAGGGAATTGACAAGGTATACTGTTGAAGCAAACCTGGAAGTGAGAAAGACGGGGTTTAAGCCCTACATAGCCCCTGCCTTGTCTTCGGGGGCAATTTCCATAGTCTATACTCTTGAGGGAAAATATCATTACAGTTCCAATTACCTGGCCGGTGTATACATGGGGGCCAAAAACAGGAACCTGCCTTCCGGCCTGGATATTGAAAAAGTAAAGATGCCTGATAAGCTTTTTGAAAGAATAAAAAATACATATGATAGATTAAAAGCAGATTTTAATTATAATTACCGGGAATAAATATTTTGTCATTCTGAACCTGGTGAAGAATCCTATCCTTTAATGAGACCCTTCGCTTCGTTCAGGATGACAGGGATTACTTAG
>DCDC01000169.1 GCA_002316225.1 Firmicutes bacterium UBA1065
GTATTTTTTATGGCGGGCATTTACAAAAACATGCTATACTGTTAATGAAAATCGGACTTGACAGGCGCTTTATTTATATTAATGCTGCAGATAGACGAGGTGGAGATTATGAAAGACAAAGACCAAACAGGCAGGTATGTAACCGTATTAGGCGGTGTAAACGTGGATATCCAGGGATTCCCCAAGGACAAACTGATTCCCGAAGACTCCAATATAGGGACGGTTAAGATATCCATGGGGGGAGTAGGAAGAAACATAGGCGAAAATTTGGTAAGGTTAGGCATAAATACTAAACTAATAAGCGTTGTGGGGGATGATTACTTCAGCCAAAAAATATTGAAGGACTCAGCCAAAGTTGGCCTGGATATGAATGACACCCTGGTGGTAAAAGGTCAAGAGGCCCCAATTTATCTTGCCGTCCTGGATCAAGACCATGATATGAATATAGGGATTAACAGCATGGGTATACTTGAAAATATGACTATTGAATTTATTAAAGGAAAGAAGACTGTTATAGATAATTCCGGACTCTTGGTACTGGATACCAATATTCCCGGGGATGTCCTTGAATATCTTTTGAATGAGTATAAGGATAAGGCCATATTCCTTGATACTGTTTCCGTATCCAAGGCAAAAAAGGCAAGGAATTTAATCGGAAATGTTCACACCCTGAAAACCAACAGATTGGAAGTAGAAGCTCTAACGGGAATAAAAGCAGGAGATGAATAAGGCCTTGTTAAAAACAGCTCATACCTCCTGAATAAAGGGGTAAAGGCCATTTATATCACCTTGGGCAAAGACGGGGTGTTTTATGCAAATAATGATGATATGAGAATTATAAGGGCTGAAAATGTTAAACCTGTCAATGCGACAGGAGCGGGAGACGCCTTTATGGCAGTCTTGGTCTACTGCTACATGATGAATGCCGGTATTGACGAAACGGCAAGATTCGCAACAGCTGCCTCAATAGTAGCACTTTCCCATGAAGATACCATAAATCCAAATATGTCAAAAGAACTTATAGATTTAATAATGAAAGGGTTAAATTATTATGAAAGAATATTTGAATATTAATCCGGAGGTCCATGAGACCCTTAAGAAAGGCAAAGCTGTCGTTGCCCTGGAATCCACAATCATATCCCACGGCATGCCCTACCCGAAAAATGTTGAGACAGCCCTAAATGTTGAAAAGATTATCAGGGATGAGGGGGCTGTCCCTGCAACGATTGCAATCTTGAAGGGAGAATTAAAGGTCGGCCTCACCGGGGAAGAAATCGAGTATTTGGGCAGGGTAAAAAATGTTATAAAAACTTCACGAAGGGACATTCCCTTTATAGTGGCAAAAAAAGCAGACGGGGCAACAACGGTTGCTTCTACCATGATTATAGCATCCCTTGCAGGCATAAAAATTTTTGCAACGGGAGGCATAGGAGGCGTCCACAGGAGGGCAAGTGAAACCTTTGATATATCTGCGGATTTGGAGGAATTGGCTAAAACCGACGTGGCTGTTATATGTGCGGGAGCCAAATCAATTTTAGACATTGGTTTAACCCTGGAATACCTTGAAACACGAGGAGTCCCGGTTGTGGGCTACAGGACCGAAGAAATGCCTGCTTTTTATACAAGGAAAAGCGGCTGCAAGGTTGATTACAGGGTTGACAGTCCGGAAGAAATAGCCTTGGCCCTAAAAACCAAATGGGACCTGGGACTTAAGGGGGGCATGGTAATAGCAAACCCCATAGAAGAAGAATATCAAATGGATTATGATACAATAAATGCGGCTATCGACAAAGCCATTAAAGAAGCTGAAGAAAAGGGCATAAAGGGAAAAGATTCAACTCCATTTTTACTTGCAAGGGTTAAGGAAATAACCGGGGGAGACAGCCTTGAAGCAAACATCAGGCTGGTATACAACAATGCTTCTTTAGCTGCAAAGATTGCTCTTGAACTTCAAAAATTATGATAAAAATATTTTATTTATTGCTTATTTATGGTATACTTGCTTTGGTTATCGTATAAACAGGAGTTATTATGGGTAAGGATGTAATTATTGCATGTGATTTCAGCAATAAAGAAGAAGTTATCACTTTTCTTTCTAAATTCAGGGAAGAAAAACCTTTTGTAAAAATCGGCATGGAATTATTTTATGGAGAAGGTCCTGAAATAGTTAAAACAATCTCTTCCATGGGACACAAAATATTTTTGGATCTTAAGCTTCACGATATTCCTTCTACCGTTTATAAGGCTATGAAGGTTTTATCGGCTTACGATATCCATATGGTAAATGTTCATGCAGCAGGAACCGTTTCAATGATGGAAGCCGCCCTTGAGGGATTGACCCGGATTAATGGAACAAGACCCATCTTGCTGGCCGTGACCCAGCTTACATCCACAGATCGGGAAAGAATGAAAAGTGAGATTTTGATTGACTTGCCCATGGAAGATGTGGTAATTCACTATGCAAAATGTACCAAAAAAGCCGGATTGGACGGGGTTGTCTGTTCACCCCTTGAAGCAGGACAGGTTCATGATGCCTGCGGGAAAGAGTTCTTAACAGTAACTCCGGGAGTCAGGTTTGGGGATGATGATTCGGGAGACCAGAAAAGGGTTACGACTCCAGCAAGGGCAAAGATTCTTGGTTCTGATTACATAGTTGTGGGAAGACCAATAACCTTGGCAAGGGACCCTGTGGATGCATACAGAAGATGTTTGAGCGAGTTTGTGGGATAGGTGGTAGTATGACTGAGAAGATAATTGCAAAAAACAAACAGGCATATCATGAATATTTTATTGAAGAAAAATATGAGGCAGGCCTGGTTCTTGTCGGAACAGAGGTTAAATCCATAAGGCAGGGCAAGGTTAATTTAAAGGACAGTTATGTGAGCATAAAGGATGGAGAAGCTTTCGTATACAACATGCACATAAGTCCCTATGAAAAAGGCAATATTTATAATGTAGACCCCTTAAGACCAAGAAAACTTCTTTTAAACAAAAGAGAAATAAGAAAGCTTATCGGATTTACCACTTTAAAAGGTTATTCCCTCATCCCCCTGAGCTTGTATCTTAAAAATGGTCTTGTTAAAATGGAGCTTTCTGTTGCAAAGGGCAAAAAGCTTTACGACAAACGCCAGGATATGGCGAAAAAGGATGCCCAAAGAAGAATGCAAAGACAAGACGATTACAGATAAATATTAATTATGTATGGGAGAGAATATGAAAACACTATACGAAGGTAAGACAAAGAATGTATTAAAAAATGAAGCTGACGGTTCTGTATACCTTTTGTTTAAGGACAGCGCAACGGGAGAAAACGGAGTGTTTGACCCCGGCTCCAATAGCGTGGGCGGAAGCGTTGAAGGCAAGGGTAAAACCGGTCTCATAATTTCAAAATATTTTTTTGAACTCATGGAGAAAAAGGGCATACCAACCCATTATCTTGGTGCCGATATAGAAAAAAACCTTATGAAAGTAAGGAACCTGACCGTTCCCAAGCTGGAATTCATCCTCAGGTATTACACGGCAGGCAGCATGTGCCGCAGGTTCAGCTTAGAGGAAGGGCTCCCCTTTGATCCTCCTTACACTGAAGTAACCCTTAAGGACGATGCCCAGGGAGACCCCTTGATCAGCGAAAGATTGTGCATAATGAAAGGTCTCTTAAGAGAGGGCATGTATGAGGAAGCTTTAAAACTTATTGAAAGGGTTGGGAAGGTTTTAAGGGAAGAATTGGCAAATATGGGCCTGACCCTGATAGATTTTAAAATCGAAATAGGCTACGACCAGAATGGCAAAATTTACCTTGTTGATGAAATAACTCCGGATATATGGAGGGTAAGGGACAAGGACGGAAGAATTCCCGACCAGATTGAGTGCGGAAAAATATTATTGGAAAGAATTAACAAGGCATAAAGAGAAAGAAGGAAATTATTCTTTACATACTTTCTTATGTGTTGTATAATCTTCAATGTTATGTAAGAATATTTCTTTACGGCCTTAGATTAATAGGAGGATACAATGAAAAGAATAATAGCAATTATTATAGTATTTGCTTTGTCATTTGGCTTTTTAACATTGGTTAACAGCATAGGAGGTAAAGATGAGGTAATAGCTCAGGAAACCTTGACAGGGACAGCGGAAGGTTTTGGAGGAGAAATCAAAGTAACGGTAGTTGTTCAGGGTGATGACATAATTTCAGTTGAAGCAACAGGTGACAAGGAAACACCGGGAATTGGGTCGATGGCAATTGAAGAACTGCCAGCTAAGATAGCGGAAGCAGATTCCATAGATGTTGAAGGAATTTCCGGAGCAACTTACTCCAGCGAAGGCATAAAGGCTGCAGTGAAAAAGGCTTTGGAATCCAGGGGAGGAGCATCAGGTGAACCGGTAACCCTTACGGGAACGGCAGAAGGATTTGGCGGAGAAATTACGGTAACTGTAGTCGTTCAAGGCGATGACATAATTTCCGTTGAAGCAGTTGGAGACAAGGAAACTCCGGGAATCGGCTCTTTAGCAATAGAAGAGCTGCCTGCCAAGATAGCTGAAGCTGATTCCACAGAAATTGACGGGGTTTCAGGTGCTACTTACACCAGTGAAGGAATAAAAGCAGCAGTTAAAAATGCTTTAGAGAGCAATTAATGTAAAAGCTTAATCAAAAGCTATACCGGCAAGGGTATAGCTTTTTATCGCCCGGCTATTGCTATTTTTGTGCAAAATTATTAAATATTGTCAAACTCTAGCAGAAAGCCAGGCCTTTTAAATTTGTTAAACAATGATAAACTATTGACAAATAAAATATTGTATTATAAGGTGAATGTCAAACGGATATTTTTGTGGAGGAAAGATGAAAAATTTGTTAATTGTTGAGTCTCCGGCCAAAGCTAAAACAATACGTGAAATCTTGGGAAGCAATTACATAGTTAAAGCTTCCGTGGGACATGTTCGAGATTTACCCAAAAGCAAGTTAGGAATAGATATAGATAATAATTTTGAACCAACCTATATAACTATAAGGGGAAAAGGGGATGTAATACAAGACCTGAAAAAAGAAGCAAAAAAAGCAGATAAAGTATTTCTTGCGACAGACCCTGACAGGGAAGGGGAGGCTATTTCATGGCACTTGGCTAAAATCCTGAATTTGAATGAAGATGAGGAAATAAGAATCGTATTTAACGAAATTACCAAGGATGCCATAAAAAATGCCAGCAAAAACCCTCGCAAACTTAATATAGACTTGGTTGATGCCCAACAGGCAAGGCGGGTCCTCGACAGGTTGGTGGGATATAAGATAAGCCCCCTTTTATGGAAGAAAATAAAAAAAGGCCTCAGTGCCGGCAGGGTCCAGTCAGTTGCCTTAAAGATGATTATAGACAGGGAGAGGGAAATAAGGGATTTTAAGCCTGAAGAGTACTGGACCTTAGAGCTTGAGTTAAAAAAATCAAGAAATAAAATTCTTGCTAAATATGTAGGCTATTTTGATAATGATAAGCTGAAAAAAGTTAAAATTAAATCTCATGACGAGATCAATAGAATCCTTGAGAGCCTGGACAAAGAAAAAGTCACCGTTATAAAAATAGACAAATCCAAGAGCTACTCAAAACCAAGTCCTCCCTTTACAACAAGTTCACTTCAGCAGGAAGCAAACAAAAGGCTTAACTTTACTTCCAAAAAAACTATGATGCTGGCCCAACAGCTCTATGAAGGGGTGAAGATAAAAGGAGAAGGTAATGTAGGTCTTGTTTCCTATATAAGAACCGACTCCTTCAGATTGTCGGATGAAGCATTACATGATGCCAAGCAATTCATTTTATCAAATTACGGGGAAAAGTACCATAAGTACAGGGTTTACGGCAAGGCAAAGAAAAATGAAAACAAGATCCAGGATGCCCATGAAGCCATAAGGCCCACTTCTTTCGTGCGTACACCCGAAAAAATTAAGGACAGCCTTACTACGGACCAATACAAGCTATACAGCTTGATTTGGAAAAGGGCCCTGGCATGCCAGATGCAAGATGCAGAATATGATGTGACTAAGGTTTTCTTTGACAATCAGGGCAATATTTTCGAAAGCAGCGGAAAGGTCCTTGTTTTTGACGGATTTAGGACAGTTTACGGATATACGGATGAAGAAGCGGATAAGGCCTTTCCCCAGATGGAAGTAAATGAGGTTTTGCCTATATCAAAGGTTCTTCCCGAGCAGCATTTTACCCAGCCGCCGGCCCGCTATACGGAAGCAAGCCTTATAAAGGATTTGGAAGAAAAGGGAATAGGAAGGCCCAGTACCTATGCCCCTACCATTACAACCATAACGAGCAGGGATTATGTAGCCAAGGAAAAGGGATATTTAATTCCTAAAGAAATGGGCTTTTTAGTCACAGAAATGATGGAAAAATACTTTCCTAAGATTGTAAATGAAAAGTTTACCGCCAACTTGGAAGAACGCCTGGATGATATAGCAAACGGTAACATTGATTGGCGGAAGGTAATTTCAGAATTTTACGGGGATTTTAAAAATGAGCTGAGTATAGCCGAAAAGGACATGAAGGAAGTAGAAATCAAAGACCAGGTCAGCGATGTCAAATGCGAGAAATGCGGCAGCTTCATGGTTATAAAGAGCGGAAGGTACGGTAAATTTCTTGCCTGCCCAAATTACCCGGACTGTAAAAATACAAAACCCTTAAACAAGGATAAGGATCCGGCTGAAGAAACAGATGAATTATGCGAGAAATGCGGCTCAAAAATGCTTATCAGGAAAGGAAAGTTCGGAGAATTTTTGGCTTGTTCCAATTATCCCCAGTGCAAGAATACAAAACCCATCATTAAAACTGTGGATGCCAAATGCCCGCAATGCGGCAACAAGTTATTAATTAAGTATACAAAATCCGGACGTAAGTTCTACGGATGCTCAAATTATCCGTCTTGTAAATTTGTTTCATGGTATGAGCCAACCGGGGAAAAATGTCCGTCTTGCGGAGAAATAATGGTATTGAAAAACAATAAGCCCGTATGTGTAAATAAAAAATGCGAAAAAAGCAATAATAGTCATTAAACTAGGCTTAAAAATATACACATATTTAATAATTAAATGTTGCCAAATAAAATTGGCTATGATATACTACATTTGAATTACGCACAGGTTTGGATCATGCATAGAGTTGTGCCGGAAACGGTCTTTATCATGATATGACAAACCTGGAGGTATAACAAAAGGAGGAAAAATAAATGGCAATTATCAGTATGAAAAAATTACTGGAAGCAGGGGTTCACTTCGGACATCAGACAAGAAGATGGAATCCCAAAATGGCAGAGTACATTTTTACGGAAAGAAACGGAATCTACATTATCGATTTGCAGAAAACAAGCGATAAGGTAGACGAAGCCTACAACTTTATTAAAGAGGTTGTAGCAAACGGAGACGATATATTATTCGTCGGAACAAAAAAACAAGCTCAGGAATCAACAAAATCCGAAGCAATGAGATGCGGCATGCACTATGTTAGCCAGAGATGGCTGGGTGGAATGCTGACAAACTATTCAACAATCAGAAAGAGAATTGAAAGACTCAACGAACTGAAGACTATGGAAGAGGATGGCACTTTTGACCTTCTGACAAAGAAGGAAGTCATCAAGTTGAGAAATGAAGCCGAGAGATTGGAAAAATTCTTAGGCGGAATAAAGAACATGGATAAGCTGCCGGGTGCTTTGTTTGTTGTTGATCCCAAAAAAGAAAAGATAGCTGTCCAGGAAGCAAGAATTCTTGGAATTCCGGTTGTAGCAATCGTAGATACAAACTGTGACCCGGATGAAGTGGATTATGTAATTCCGGGCAATGATGATGCCATAAGGGCAGTGAAACTCTTGACAGCAACCATGGCGGACGCAGTGATTGAAGGAAAACAAGGCGTTCAGATGACAGAAGAAGAGCCTGAAGAAGAAGACATAACGGAAGAAGACCTGGAAAAAGAATTAGATAAAGTAGAAGAAATTCAATTTGAAGAAGAATAAAACAAAAGAAGTAAGGGGTTAGGAATTATTTCCTTACGCCTTATTTTTAAATATGGAGGTTATATTAATGGAAATTACAGCATCAATGGTTAAAGAACTAAGAGATAAAACAAATGCAGGCATGATGGACTGCAAAAAAGCCTTGAATGAAACAAACGGTGACATTGAAAAGGCTATCGTATATTTAAGAGAAAAAGGACTTTTAAAAGCTGCAAAAAAATCCGGCAGAATCGCAGCAGAAGGCCTGACAACAGCCCTTGTTTCGGATGATGAGAAAAAGGGTGTTGTTATCGAGGTAAACTCAGAAACCGACTTTGTTGCCAAAAATGACGAATTCAGGAGCTTTGTTGAAGAAACGGCCAAAGCGGTTCTTGACAATGATCCAAAAGATATTGAAGCTTTGAAAGCTATAGTTCTTAAAGACGGAAAAACCGTTCAGGAAGTATTAACGGAAAAGATAGCAACAATCGGTGAGAATATGTCCCTTAGAAGATTTGCATCAGTAAAGGTTGATAAGGGTCTTGTTGTAAATTATATCCACGGGGGAGGCAAAATTTCCGTGCTCGTGGCTTTGGAATCCGAAGGCGACAAGGAAGCTTTGAAGGTTTTAGGCAAGGATCTGGCAATGCAGGTAGCTGCCATGAATCCTAAATACATTTCAATAGAAGATGTGGATGAAGAATTCCTGGCTCAAGAAAGAGAAATACTTACAGCCCAGGCTTTAAACGAAGGCAAACCCCAAAATGTAGTGGCAAAAATGGTTGAAGGAAGACTTAACAAAGAGCTTAAAGAAATATGTCTTTTAGAGCAGGCTTTTGTTAAGGATGCTGATATGACGGTTAAGAAAGTTATCAGCGATACAGCAAAGAAAATCGGTTCAGATATTAAAGTTGCCGATGTAATCAGATTTGAAACAGGTGAAGGAATAGAGAAAAAATCTGAGAATTTTGCTGATGAAGTTGCAAAACAAATGGGCTTATAATCCTGTACAAGAATGGAGAACCTATGGTTCTCCATTAAAATAAGATAAGGTGGCTTGAAATTGCTTCCGATACATGAAACAGGAGGATAATATGTGCAAATATAAAAGAATTGTATTAAAAATAAGCGGGGAAGCCTTATCCGGCGACAGTGGACACGGTATAAATTCAGAGATTTTAAACAGAATTTCCAATGTTATCAAAAGAATTAACGAAAAGGGCGTAGAAGTAGCAATCGTTGTCGGAGGCGGAAACTTTTGGCGGGGGGCCGATGCCAAGGATATGGACCGAACCACGTCCGATTATATGGGAATGCTTGGAACAATCATAAACGGCCTTGCCTTACAGGATGCATTAGAAAAAGTTGATGTGGAGACCAGGCTTCAAACGGCTATTGAAATGAGACAAATAGCAGAGCCTTACATACGCAGAAGAGCGGTTAGGCATTTGGAAAAGGGAAGGGTTGTAATATTCTCCGGCGGATCGGGAAATCCGTACTTTTCCACTGATACTACTGCTGCATTAAGGGCAGCTGAAATCAATGCAGAGATTATCCTTTTGGCTAAACATGGCGTTGATGGGGTTTACAGCGATGACCCCAATAAAAATCCTGATTCGGTGAAATTCGACGAGCTTAAATACATAGATGTTTTGAACAAGGGTCTGAAGATTATGGACTCAACGGCAACTTCATTGTGCATGGACAATAAAATTCCTATCTTGGTTTTTGGAATAGAAACTCCTGAAAATATTGAAAAGATTGTTTTAGGAGATAATATTGGAACTATTATAAAGGAGGTCTAGTATGTATAAGGAGCTAATTGTAAAATCAGAAGAATCAATGAAAAAATCAATAAAATTTCTAAAAGAGGAGCTTGCTACAATTAGGGCAGGCAAGGCTAATCCGAAATTGCTAGATAAAATTCATGTGAACTACTATGGTACCATGACACCTTTAAACCAGCTTGCCAATATTTCCGTACCAGAGCCAAGAATGCTTCTTATCCAGCCTTGGGACGCTAATGCTTTGAAGGAAATTGAAAAAGCTATATTGACATCAGACTTGGGGATTAATCCCACAAACGACGGAAAGATGATAAGGCTTGTAATTCCCGTTCTTACTGAAGAAAGAAGAAGGGAACTGCTAAAGCTTGTAAAAAAAGAAATAGAGAATTGCAAAATTGCAGTCCGCAACATCAGAAGAGATACAAATGATGAATTAAAGAAAATGGAAAAGCTGGGCGACATATCAAAAGATGACCTGAAAAGGGCAGAAGATGAAATGCAAAAGCTCACCGACAAGTACATAAACATGATAGATGATATCTATAAAGACAAGGAAGTAGAAATTTTAGAGGTATAGATGGACTCTTTGATCGGTTATCCCCTTGAAGAAGCTCTTAATAAATTGGAAAAGTCAAGATTAATCGTAAAGATAGTTAAGGTAAAAGGGTTCAACAAGAGGTTCGGTGAATTGGAAAAGCCCTATGTAATAAGGGAAAACTATAATAAGGATACAGTAACTTTGTATATAACCTATTTTTAAGGTATGGGGACACACCTTCGTGAATGAAGGAATGTCCCCGGATTCGATAGGGACACCCTGAAGGAATGTCCCTGTAATTATAGTGAAGTGTTTTAGAATGTGAGGCATAATATGAATTTTGAAGAAAAAGTACTTGCCGGCAAGATACCTGAACATATTGCAATCATAATGGACGGGAACAGGCGATGGGCTAAGCAAAAAAATCTTCCCACAAAATTTGGGCACAGGGAAGGAGCCTTGAGGGTGACGGATATAGTCAGATGCTGTGGAGATATTGGTGTAAAGTACTTGTCTCTTTATGCTTTTTCCACTGAGAATTGGAAAAGAGAAAAGCAAGAGATAGAATACTTAATGAATCTCTTGGTTGAATTCGTGGTAAAGGAGCTTAACACCCTCCATAAAAACGATGTTAAAATAACAATGATGGGCAACATGGAGGATTTGCCGGATAGGACAAGAAAAGAAGTAGAAAGGGCTATTGAGCTTACAAAGAACAATAAAACCCTTCATCTCAACATTGCCTTAAGCTATGGTTCAAGAAACGAAATAGTAAGGGCGGTAAAGAACATAGTCAAAGATTACGAAAACAAGAAGATTAACATAGATGACATTAATGAGGAAAGTTTTAAAGGATATTTGTTTACTTATAATATGCCGGATCCTGATCTCTTGATACGAACAAGCGGTGAATTGAGATTAAGCAACTTCCTTTTGTATCAGCTTGCATATACGGAGTTTTATTTCACGGAAGTTTTATGGCCTGATTTCAATAAAAATGAATTACTAAAGGCAATTGACAGCTATCAGCAAAGAAAAAGGAGATACGGCAATTAGGCGGTGTACTATGGGACAAAGACTCTTAACCGGATTTGCGGGCGGAGCCTTCATAGGCCTGGTGACATATTTAGGCGGCTCCCTCTATGATTTTGTTTTTTTAGGCATAACCTGTATTGGTATATATGAATTATCAAGAGTATTTTTTGACAAGGCTTTCGATTATGGAGCTTTAGTGAATTATATTTTTGCTATTGCTTTGTTTGTGGAGAAAGTAACGGAAAACAGGCATTTTTTTGATTTTTTCTTCTTCCTGTACATATCCGTCAACTTTCTCATATTTGTATTTAATAAAAAAGTAACAATAAAAAAGGTTTCAGAAATATTATTTATGGGTACATATGTAGTGTTCTTCATGTATCACATGATGCTCATGAATAATACCAAATATGTTTGGCTGGTTTATATAATAGCTTTCGGATCAGACACCTTTGCTTATTTTACCGGAAAATTCTTTGGCAAAAAGAAGCTGTGCCCGGAGGTAAGCCCCAATAAAACCGTGGAAGGGGCTATAGGGGGAATTGTCGGAAGCACCCTTTTATCCCTGATTTATTTCAATTATTTAAGCATAAATAAATATTTTTACATTATAATATTTAGTATAAGCACATCAATATTTTCGATGGCAGGGGACCTTACTGCATCTAAAATTAAAAGGGAATACGGGATCAAGGATTTCGGGAAACTTCTGCCGGGACACGGGGGCATTATGGATAGGTTTGACAGTGTTTTGTTTGTTGCACCTGCAGTATATTATTTTGTTCTGCATTTTCTATAAACGGAGGTTTAATATTGATAACATTAATAGCATCAATTCTGGTTTTTTCGGCTATTGTTCTTGTCCATGAGTACGGGCATTACAAGGCTGCAAAAAGCGTTGGCATAAAAGTATATGAATTTGCCATAGGAATGGGACCCACTTTATTTAAAAAAGAAAAGGGTGGTACCATTTATTCTCTAAGAGCCATACCTATTGGGGGCTTTGTTCAAATGGAAGGGGAAGAGGAGGAGTCAAGGACACCCACAAGCTTTGGAACCAAATCCATAGCTCAAAGGGCCAAGGTTATCGCATCAGGCCCCGTGATGAATTTTGTTCTGGCTCTTTTGATTTTTCTTGTAATAGCCTTTTCATACGGGGTATACGGCAACCATGTGGATTATATCGACGAATCTTCAAATGAATACAAGGCAGGCTTGAGACCTGGAGACAAAATTATTTCCATAAATGGCAACAGGACCTATATATGGGAAGATATATTCTATGAGCTCATATCTCAGGAGAAAGACTCTTACACCTTGAAATATGAAAGAAACGGGCAAATTAAGGAAGCTGTTATTGATAAGCATTTCAGAAAGATAATCGGTGTCACCTCAACCATCGTGAACGGGCAGACAACTACAACCGTATCTCCCACCGACATGACCTCACCGGCCTACAAGGCAGGTATCATGGATGGTGACAAAGTTGTTAAAATTAATGATGTACCAGTGAATACCTGGAATGAGCTGACAAGTCAAATTGAAAAATCAAATAAAACCGTTAAGGTTACCGTAGACAGGGATGGGAAACTTATAGACTTTAATATAGACCTGATTGAACAAGTAAGCTTAAGATTTAATACCCGGCTTGAAAGATCATTCGTTACAGCGGTTGCTTCATCCATGTATAAAACCGTATATTACATTGAACTCATGTTTGTAACCATACAGAAGCTTATAACCGGCCAGTTGGGCAGTGATGCCATAGGGGGACCCGTAATGGTGATATCGATGGTGGGAGAGGCGGCAGAAAGCGGCATCCTGTCACTCCTAAGTCTTGCGGCTTTCATAAGCATCAACTTGGGTTTTATGAATTTGTTACCCATTCCTGCCCTGGATGGAAGCAAACTGGTATTCTTAGCCATCGAGGGAATAAGAGGCAAGGCCTTGCCTGTTGAAAAAGAAGGCTATATACACTTTATAGGTTTTGTCTTTCTGATAGGCCTGATGATCTTTATAACCTATAAGGATATTTTGAGGGTTTTCAGGATATAAGAGGTGACCCCTTGAAGAATGCACCTGTGAGAAGAGGTCGGGTGTAGTAAGAGGAGTAGTTCTATGGATAAAATAACCAGAAGACAAAGCACCAAGGTTATGGTTGGAAATGTTCAAATAGGCGGTAATGCGGATATAAACGTCCAGTCCATGACCAATACCTTTACTAAGGATGTAAAAGCTACTGTTTATCAAATTTTGCAATTGGAAGAAGCAGGCTGTGAAATAATAAGGGTGGCTGTTGCAGATGATGAGGATGCAAATGCCATTAAAGAAATAAAAAAGCAAATACACATACCCCTTGTAGCCGACATCCATTTCGATTACAGGTTAGCTCTTAAAAGTATAGAGAACGGAATCGATAAATTGAGGATAAATCCCGGTAATATCGGAGGCCGCGACAGGGTTAAAAAAGTCGTAGAGAAGGCCAAGGAAAGAAATATTCCAATCAGAATCGGGGTGAATGCAGGAAGTATACACAAGGATATTCTCAAGAAATACGGGGGTCCCAGCTCTGAAGGCATGGTGGAATCGGCCCTGGAGCATGTTAAAATCCTGGAAGACCTTGATTACGACCAGATTGTGATTTCCATGAAGGGGACAGATATCAAGATGACTATTGAGGCTTATAAGTCCATGGCCAGGAAGGTTCCATATCCCCTCCATCTTGGTATCACCCATGCAGGTACCTTCTTTGAAGGGAGTATAAGGTCGGCAATCGGTGTGGGAAGCCTTTTGGCTGAAGGCATAGGGGACACCATCAGGATATCCCTGACTGATGACCCATTGGAAGAAGTAAGGGTTGCAAGGGAGATCTTAAAAAGTCTTAATTTGCGAAATTTCGGAATAAATTACATCACTTGCCCTACATGCGGGAGAACAAGAATCCGGCTTATAGATCTTTCAAAAAAAATTCAGGAAGGCCTGAAGAATGTAAATAAACCAATAACGGTGGCAATAATGGGGTGTGCCGTTAACGGACCCGGGGAAGCAAGGCAGGCGGATATTGGAATTGCAGGAGGCAAGGGAGAAGCCTTGTTGTTTAAAAAGGGTCAAATCATAGGCAAGGTAAAAGAAGAAGATTTGGTTAAAACCTTGCTGGAAGAAATTGAAAAACTTCCCTGAGTTTGACTTTTCGATACTAAGAATGATATAATCTTATAATATACATAAAAGGTATCTTTAATTACATTTCGCTATCAAACCATAGTGTTTATCATATTAGCATAAACAAAAGGAGGAAGTTATGGCGATAGGTGTTTTAAATTTAGAAAAGAGGCTGAAAACTAACAGCCGAATAAGCAAGCAACTGCGAAGGCAAGGATATTTGCCGGGAAGTATTTCCAGCAGGGGAAAGGATTCTGTATCGGTTAAAGTCAAGGCTGACGAGCTCAGAAAGGGCTTGGCCACTTACGGAAGGAACGCATTGTTTAAAGTATCCCTGGATGGCAGGGAAACCACCGTTATTGCAAAGGATATCCAGGTTTCACCGGTCAAAGGAGCCATGCTCCATGTTGACTTTCAAGAAGTATCCTTGAATGAAGAAATCAAGGTAGCCCTGTCTATAGCCCTTAAAGGTGTCGATGTTCTGGAATATAAAGGATTGATTCCCTTGAGACAAATCGATACGATTACCGTGAAAGGACTGCCTCAGGATATACCTGATGACATAGTTGTCGATGTTTCTGATATTGACAAGGTACACAACATATGCTTAAAGGATGTGGTCTTTCCAAAAGGAATCGTACCGGAGGGGGACCCGGACCAGGTGTTGATTTCCATTATTGAAGCCAAGAGACCAGGCACTGATGAGGAAGAAGCAGGGGAAACCGGCGAAGAATCTGAAATTTCGGAAAAGCAAGCTGAAGAATAAGATGTTTAATAAAGAAGCTGTCTTAAACATTGGTTTAAGACAGCTTCTTTATTTAATGATCAAAGAAATCATCAGGCAGCCAGGCCTGGTTATCATCAACTTCCAATTCAAATATCCTGCTTGAATTTTCGGGATGCTTTGACTGGTGATGTTTAAAGAGGATTTTTCCCTCATTCATAATGCCTAATATTTCTATTTTGCCTGACCTGTGGCTCATGCAGTATTTGAAGCTTTTAGGCATACCGCTTAAATTGCATTTTGCTTCATCAATTATCTTGCATGCCCTCTTCAAGGGAACCTGGAACTGGTTTTTAACCCCGGAAACCGGCCTGCACTGGAATACATAGTAAGGAACCACACCCATTCCCACAAGGCCCTTCATTAGTAGTTCAAGGATTTTTGAGTCATCATTGACACCTTTTAAAAGAACCGTTTGATTTCTAATCACAAGCCCCCTCTTTCTCAATTCACTCACAGCTTTTTTTGATTCCTCGGTTATTTCATTGGGGTGGTTGAAATGGGTTACTATATAAATTTGTTTTATTTTGTTGTAATGGTCCAGTATATCCAAAAATTCAGCATCACTGTATATTCTTACGGGGAAAACCACCGGAACCCTTGTACCGAAACGAATATAAACAAGGTGGTCTATTTTGCTTAACTCTTTTAAATAGTTTTCAATTTTTTTATTACTGTTCAAAAATGCGTCTCCGCCTGAAATCAGGACATTGGTCATCTCTTCGTGGTTTTTGATATAGCTTATTATATTGTCAAAATTCTTATTAACCTCATCATCATTTTGTCCCACAAGTCTTTTCCTGAAACAATGCCTGCAATACATAGCGCAAGAGCTTGTAGATAAAAGCATCCCGGTTTCCTTATATTTATGCTGAAGGCCCACCAGGACCGTATTATCAGCTTCTCCGCTGGTATCAAAGCTGCCGCTCATATCGGTTTCATAGATGGAAGGTATGCAAAGTTTTTTGATGGGGTCGTCAGGGTCATCTTTATTAATCAGGGACAAGTAATATCTTGGAACAGACATTGGATATCTTTCTATTATTTGTTTTAATTTTTCGATTTCATCTTCGGATAATTTCAGATTTAAAGCTTCAATAATTTCTTCCGCAGTAGTTAAATTCATGGATAATTCTTTTCTCCAATCCATATGCTCATCTCCTCTTAATGATTATTTTTAAACCTTCTTCTTAACACATAAAAAACAATATTTAACGCATCTGAGATATATTAAAATTTATATGAAGAAAATAAAGGGTTTTCTTAAGAATAAATTTAAGATCAAGGGTGAATTGTTTTAAGTTGGGATTAAAAAAGATGATATATATAATACCATAATAAAAGAAATTAGTAAAGCGATTTCATAACATTTTTCGAAATTTTTACGAATCGTAATTATACGAAACGTCATAATGTAAAAATGTTTGTTAAATAATGTTTCGTATTGTATTTAAATTTTTTCTTTGATATACTGTCTTGGAGAACAAAAAGGAGAGGCTTATGTTTTTTAAAAAATTATTTAAGGATAAGGGACTTAATGAATTAGTTTTGGACAAGATTGAGGTCATAAGTAATAAAAACACTGTCGCCTTTCACTTATCATGCCAGGAGATTATTGACTTTAAAAGCTTGGAGGATCTTGAGAAGGAAATTAAAGACCACTATAACAAGGCTGTGGATGTTGAGATCCATGTTACATACGATTTAAAGGACCTGGAAAGTCAGAACCTTGTCGAAAAATTAAAAGAAAATATTTATTACATAATGGGAAAAGCTTCAACCATACTGGCAAAAGCAAGAGACAACATAAAAATTGAGTTTGAAGATGACTCATTCATAATTATCGTAAACAATATCCTCCTGTTCAAGGAACTTTCGGACAAGAAGATAGAAAGAAAACTGTTGAAAATCATGGAGGATTACAAATTAACCTATAAAATACATACTATTCTTCAAGAAGCAAAAGAAGAGGCAGATGTTAAAGCACAAAGGATTTTGCAGGAGGAACTGCAAAAGAGTCTGGAAATTATCAAGAATAATAATTCTTCCACTAAAAAACCTTCCACCGATTCTCAAAAATTTAATGGCCGGAGATCAAGAAAAAGAATTGATTTTGATGCCTTGCCTTTTTCCTCAATTTCCGAATTAACAAGTGATTCAGGCCTTGTCAAAATCAAGGGCAGGATTATAAACGCAGAAAAAAGAGAGTTAAAGACCGGCAGCTTTCTCTTGTCAATCGGTCTTACCGATGCCACGGATTCAATAACCTGCAAGTTCTTTTGCCCGAAAGATTTTGCTGATGAGGGAATAAAAAGAGGTAAGTACCTTCAAATAGTCGGGAAAGTGGAATATGATGATTATGAAAAAGAAATAACGGTAAAGGTCCAGGACCTTCAGGAAACAAGTGAAGAAATCAAAAGGATGGACCTGGCGAAAGAAAAAAGGGTTGAGCTTCATCTCCATACCGGTATGAGCGCCATGGACGGCATAAACAGTTTCAAGGAATATGCAGAAAAGGCAAAGCTTTGGGGCCATAAGGCACTGGCCATAACCGACCACGGGGTCGTGCAAGGCTATCCTGAAGCCATGGATTGTTCAGATGAAAGCTTTAAAGTAATATACGGCATGGAAGGATACCTTATTAACGACCTGGTCGATATCGTGGACAACTGCGATAATATTACCTTAACTTCAGACTTTGTGGTATTTGATATAGAAACAACAGGTTTGAATCCAAAAACCGACCATATAATCGAAATAGGAGCCGTTAAAATTTCAAACAGGAAAATTGTTGACAGCTTCTCTACATTTGTCCATACAGACAAAAAACTTCCCTCGCGGATAATCGAATTAACATCTATAACTGACGACATGCTAGAGGGACAACCCGAAATTAACGAAGCCTTGCAGGCATTTTTAAATTTTGCTAAAAACAGTGTATTGGTAGCCCACAATGCAAAATTTGACCTTGGTTTTATCAGGGAAAAGATGAGAGAGCTTAAGATCGAGGATTTTGAAATATCAAGCCTTGATACCTTAGAGCTGTCAAAAGCTTTGATAAAGGATGTCAAAAACCATAAGCTTTCAACCCTTGTTAAAAAACTAAACATAAATCTTCTAAATCACCATAGAGCAGTGGATGATGCAAATGCAGCTGCCCAGCTATTTTTGATATTACTCGGCAAGTTGGAAGAAAGGGAAATATTTGATATCTCAAGATTAAATGATATTCTTAAGGAAGATATTGATATTGTCAAGCAGCCCTCCTACCATATAAACATCCTGGTAAAAAACCTAACCGGGCTTAAAAACCTGTATAAAATGGTGTCTGATTCACACCTGAAAAATTTTTATAAAAAACCGAGGCTTTTAAAATCAATTTTAAGCAAGTACAGGGATGGTTTGATACTGGGAACAGCCTGCGAGGCGGGTGAGCTCTACAGGGCCCTTTTAGAGGGCTATGACAGGGAAAAAATAGATGAGATAGTGGAATTTTATGATTTTCTGGAGATCCAGCCCCTGGATAACAACATGTTTTTAGTTAATAACGAGAGAGTGAAAAATGTTGAAGATCTTAAGGAAATCAACAAGAAAATCATAGATTTGGGTGAAAAGGCAGGTAAAATGATTGTTGCTACGGGGGATGTCCACTTCCTGAAGCCGGAAGATGAAATTTTCAGAAGAATACTCATGTCGGGACAAGGGTATGAAGATGCGGAAGAGCAGGCCCCCCTATATTTTAAAACAACCGACGAAATGTTGGAAGAATTTTCATATTTAGGGGAAGAAAAAGCTTATGAAGTAGTAGTAAAAAACACAAATTTGCTGGCTGATATGATAGAACCCATACTTCCCATTCCAAAGGGGACCTTTCCACCCATTATTGAAGGATCTGATTTGGAACTGAGAAATATATGTTTTGAAAAGGCAAGATCCATTTATGGAGAAAACCTGCCTGAATTGGTTGAAAACAGGCTTAACAGGGAGCTTAACTCAATTATTGGCAACGGGTATTCCGTAATGTACATGATTGCCCAAAAATTGGTGAAGAAATCAAATGAAGACGGGTACTTAGTGGGTTCGAGGGGATCTGTCGGCTCATCCTTCGCTGCAACAATGGCAGGGATAACTGAAGTAAACCCCTTAGTGCCCCACTATGTATGTCCCGGCTGTAAGCATTCGGAATTCTTTGTGGACGGATCTTACGGCTCAGGTTTTGATTTGCCGGACAAGGACTGTCCTGTTTGCGGCAAGCCTTTAAGAAAGGACGGTCATGATATACCTTTTGAAGTCTTCTTAGGCTTCGAAGGGGACAAGGAGCCCGATATAGACTTGAATTTCGCCGGGGAGGAGCAGGGAGTCTGCATGAAATATGCCGAAGAGCTCTTTGGGGAAGGAAAAGTGTTCAGGGCCGGCACCATAAGCACCATAGCAGATAAAACCGCCTATGGTTTTGTTAAAAACTATTTTGAAGAAAGGGGCATAACAAAAAGAAAGGCAGAAATTGAAAGACTGGTGCAAGGGTGCCTTGGAGTCAAGCGGACCTCAGGCCAGCATCCGGGCGGCATCATGATTGTTCCAAGAAATAAGGACATACATGATTTCACCCCTGTCCAATATCCCGCAAACAATGAAAATGCAGGCACCATAACCACCCACTTTGATTACCATTCAATTTCCGGAAGAATCCTGAAGCTTGATCTCCTGGGGCATGATACTCCAAGTATCATACGCATGCTGGAAGATTTGACGGGTGTTGACAAGGAGACCATTCCAATGGACGATCCGGCTACAATGAGTATATTTACCAGTCCTGAAGCCTTGGGTGTAAGCCTGGATGAAATAAACTGCTCTACCGGGACCCTGGCAATACCGGAATTCGGAACTCCCTTCGTAAGACAGATGATCTTGGACACAAAGCCGAAATCTTTTTCAGATTTGGTCAGAATAAGCGGGCTTTCTCACGGGACCGATGTATGGGTCAATAATGCCCAAGAAATAATAAGGCAGGGATATGCGGAAATCGGCGAAGTCATTTCCACCCGTGACGACATAATGACCTACCTGATCCAAATGGGGGTAGATAAAAAAACGGCCTTTGATATAATGGAAAGAGTTCGTAAGGGTAAGGGGCTGCGGAAAGAAGACGAGGAGGCCATGAAGGCACAGAAGGTTCCCCAGTGGTACATAGATTCCTGCAACAGGATAAAGTACATGTTCCCTAAAGCCCATGCTGTTGCTTACGTTACCATGTCTGTAAAAATAGCCTACTTTAAGGTCCATTACCCGGAAGCCTTTTACGCTGCTTATTTTACAACCAAGGTTGACGATTTTGACGCGGATATAGTAACAAAAGGACAAAACCATATACTGAGCACCATACGTGCCCTTGAAGAAAAGGGAAACGACAAAACTGCAAAAGAAAAGAATTTGCAGACGGTTCTTGAAGTTGCTTACGAAATGTACAAGCGGGGCTTTAAGTTTACGAGGGTTGATTTATATGAATCCGACGACAGGAAATTTTTGCTTAGGGAAGATGGAATTCTGCCTCCTCTCATGGGGCTTCCCGGCCTTGGAGCAAATGCTGCCGCAAGCATCAAGGCGGAACGGGAAATCGGAAAATTTATTTCCATTGAAGATATAGTAAAAAGGACCAAGGTATCTAAAACTGTTATTGAGGTTTTAGAAAGACACGGCTGTCTGAAAGACATGGATGAAACAAATCAAATATCGATTTTTAACGTTTAAGTTTATTGGAACCAGGTTGGATTAAAAAAATATTTGATTTATTTAAAAAATTGTGTTATACTAATAAAAAGATGAATTTTGACGGAAAGAGTGGGTGACCCCACTCTTTCTACATGTATGACTCGGGCTTAAAGCGTTAAAAATATATTTATAAGCATGAAGGAGAGAGAATATATATGAACAAGAAAAACATCTTGTCTTCTGTTCGGAAAATGGCTGAGGATATACTTAAGACCACGGATATGGAACTGATTGATGTTGAATATGTGAAAGAGGGACCCTTTAAATATTTAAGAATCTACATAGATAAGCCGGGAGGGGTAAGTGTGGATGATATGGCTGATGTGAGCAGGGTTCTCAGTAAAAAACTTGACGAAGCAGACCCCATAGAAGAACAGTACTTTTTGGAAGTATCTTCACCGGGGCTTGAAAGACCCTTTAAGAGGGAAGAGGACTATATAAGAAATATAGGAAACTTAGTTGAAGCCAAGTTTTACAAGCCTCTTGAGGGTAAAAAGTCAATGGTTGGTGTATTGAAGGAAAAAAGAGAAAACAGTATAGTTATTGAAGCAGGAGAAGAAAGCTTGCTTATTGAGCTTAAAGATATATCAAAGATTAATAGAGTGATTGAGGATTTTTAGTGGAGGGGTTTAAATGAACAAGGATATTTTGAATGCGTTAAAAGAGCTTGAAAAAGAGAAGGGCATTGACCAGGATGTTGTTTTGGAAGCCATAAGAACCGCATTGGAAACAGGATACAAGAAAAATTTCGGCAAGGCTACGAATTTCAGTGTTGAAATAGATAAGGAAAATGGGGAATACAAGCTTTACCAGTCCAAGACCGTTGTGGAAAGCGTAGAAAACAATAATTTGGAAATTTCTTTGGAGGAAGCAAGGACGATAGATCCAAAATATGAATTAGGGGATATCGTAAAAATTGAAATAAAGCCCAAGAAGGATTTCGGCCGCATAGCGGCTCAAACAGCAAGGCAGGTGATACTGCAAAAGATCCGGGAGGCTGAAAGGGAATCGATTTACAATGAATTCTACGGAAGAGAATCGGATATACTGACAGGTATCGTACAAAGAGAAAATAAGGGAAATATATTTGTTGACCTGGGAAAAATCGAGGGTATATTATCAGTAAACGAGCAAATACCCGGGGAGGTATATAAGCCCGGAGACAGGATAAAAACCGTTATTTTGGAAGTTAAAAACACCAGCAAGGGTGCCAATATCCTTTTGTCCAGAAGTCATCCCAACCTGGTTAAGAGATTGTTTGAGCTTGAAGTGCCTGAAATTCATGACGGCATTATTGAAATATACTCAATTGCAAGGGAAGCAGGCTCAAGGACAAAAATTGCCGTCTTTTCTCACGACCCCAATGTTGAGCCCATAGGCTCCTGTGTAGGCAACAAGGGCACCAGGGTTAAAAATATTATTGATGAACTGAATCAGGAAAAAATTGATATCATAGTTTATGAAAAAGATCCCGAAAAATTCATAGCCAACAGCTTAGGGCCAGCCAAGATTATCAAGGTTACGGCCAATGAAAAAGAAAAAACGGCAGTAGCCGTTGTTCCTGACAATCAGCTGTCTCTGGCCATTGGAAAGGAAGGACAAAATGTTAGACTTGCCGCCAAGCTTACGGGATGGAAGATTGATATAATAAGCGAATCTCAACTGAACCAGCAAAAAGGGGAGGAAGTATGAAAAAGAGAAAGATTCCTATGAGAAAATGCATCGGTTGTATGGAGCACTTTCCAAAGAAAGAATTGTGCAGGATCGTAAAAACCAAGGAAAATGAAATTTTTTTCGATTCAACGGGAAAGAAGAACGGCCGGGGAACCTACATATGCAAAAATGTTGAATGCCTGAATAAAGCAATAAAATCAAAGGCTTTGTCAAAAGCATTAGAAACAGATATACCGGAAGAGGTGTTGGAAGCTCTGAGGGAAGAGATAGGGAAAAATGAATAAAATATATTCAATGCTTGGTCTGGCAAGGAAGGGTGGAAAAATTTCCATAGGTTTCGATCTTACAAAATCGGATGTTGAGAATAACAAAAGTTTTTTAGTTGTAATCGCAGGGGATGCGTCCGAAAAAACTAAGAAAAACATTAAATTCATTTGTGACAGGTACAGGTGCCCATATATAGAGTATGGGGAAAAAGAAAATTTGGGAAAAAGTCTGGGGAAAAATCCAGTGAGCGTTCTGTCGGTTACCGACAAGAACATAGCATCATATTTAATAAATAATGTATAAACCGGAGGTGGTTGCATGAGAATATATGAACTTGCAAAAGAATTGGAAATGAACAGCAAAGAACTGGCCCAACTGGTGGAAAAGGAATTGGGAATTAAAGTTAAAAACCACATGAGTTCTCTGACGGATTTAGAGGTTCTAAGATTCAAAAAAGCTTTAAATACTTTAAATAACAGCAAAAAAACAAAGGTAGTCAAGAGCAGCAAAAATGTCATTATTGATGATGAGCCCTTGATTGATGAAAAAATAGATTTAAACCAGGCAAAACTGAAAAAGGTTGACAAGAAATTATTGTCACCCGTTAAAAAGCATGGGCCGGCAAAGAAAGTACCGCCGAAAACATTAATTGAAGAAGACAAGAAGGATACCAAGAAGGAAGTCAAGAAAGGCTTCAGCAAGGATAAGCAAAAACAAAATAAGCCCCAGCAGCCAAGCCGTCCTGAGCCAAAACAACACAAAACCAAAACAATAAGCATGGAGGACTCCATCGTTGTAAGAGAATTTGCCGACAAATTAGGGGTACCCATTAATGTGGTTATGTCAAAATTGATCATGCTTGGAGTTATGGCCAACATGAACCAGGAGATTGACTTTGACACAGCATCCCTGATAGCTGAAGAATTAGGGGCAAAGGTAAACAAGATTGAAGTTGTTGACGAACTGCAAAACTTAGAGGAATCCCTCTTTAAGGACGATGTGGATGATGAAGGGTCCCTGGAGCCAAGACCGCCAATTGTAACCGTAATGGGGCATGTAGACCACGGAAAGACTTCTCTGTTGGATGCAATCAGGCACACATCGGTTACAGAGCAGGAGGCGGGAGGAATTACCCAGCATATAGGAGCTTCCCAGGTTGAGATAAACGGTAAGAAAATAACCTTTTTGGATACACCGGGCCATGAAGCATTTACGGCAATGAGGGCCAGGGGAGCCAAGGTTACTGATATAGCCGTAATTGTAGTAGCGGCAGATGACGGAGTTATGCCCCAGACCATTGAAGCAATAAACCATTCAAAGGCTGCAGGTGTTCCCATTATTGTAGCAGTTAATAAAATCGATAAACCTACCGCAAACCCGGATAAGGTAAAACAGGAACTGGCCGAACACGGCGTAATAGCCGAAGAATGGGGTGGAGACACCATCTTTGTACCCGTATCGGCAAAAAAACACATGGGTATTGAAGAATTGCTTGAAATGATTTTATTGGTTGCGGAAGTCCAGGAATTAAAAGCAAATCCCAAAAGAAATGCCAAGGGTACCATTATAGAAGCCAAGCTTGACAAGGGCAGGGGACCGGTGGCTACGGTTTTGATTGAAAAAGGCACCCTGAAAAAAGGTGATTACGTATTGGTGGGCAGTACTCACGGAAAAGTGAGAGCCATGTTTAATTCAAAGGGCAAGAGAATTAACCAGGCAGGACCTTCCGTTCCGGTGGAAATTTTGGGACTTTCTGAAGTACCCCAGGCAGGAGATGTTCTGGTGGTAATGGAGAATGAAAAGGATGCAAAAACCATAGCAGAAAAGCGCAAGGACAAAAAACATCTTGAAAGCCTAAAAGCTACATCAAAAGTATCCCTGGATGATTTGTACGAAAGAATACAAAAGGGTGAAGTAAAAGACTTAAATATAATCATTAAGGCAGATGTGAGCGGGTCAATCGAAGCAGTTAAACAAGCCCTGGAAAAGCTTAGCGTGGATGAGGTTAAGGTAAATACCATACACGGGGGTGTAGGAGGCATAAACGAAAATGATATATTGCTTGCTTCTGCTTCAAATGCAATAGTGATAGGATTTAACGTAAGACCTTCCGTAGCTGCCATGGAACTGGCAAAACAGGAAAATGTGGATGTTCGTACCTACAACATAATTTACAACGCTATCGAAGATATTGAATCTGCCGTTAAGGGTATGCTTAAACCTATATATAAGGAAGTAATCTTAGGCAGGGCTGAAGTAAGGCAGACCTTCAAGGTACCTAATGTGGGGGTTGTTGCCGGGGTATATGTAACAAGCGGTAAAATAACAAGAAAATCCAAGGTAAGACTTCTCCGCAATGATATAGTGATTCATGAGGGCCAGATAGCATCCCTAAAAAGATTCAAGGATGACGTATCTGAACTTGCAAGCGGCTTTGAAGGCGGAATCGGCATTGAAAAATACAATGATATAAAGGAAGGCGACGCAATAGAGGCCTATATCATGGAAGAAATAAAAAGATAGGATTGAAGGGGTAAGAAATGGCAAGCAGAAGATATAACAGGTTATCGGAAGAAATAAAAAGAGCCTTGTCCGACATTATCAGAAGTGATGTAAAGGACCCACGAATTTCGGAGCTTATGAGCATAACCGGTGTTCAAGTGACCGAAGATTTGAAATTTGCCAAAATATATGTTTCGGACTATAAGGATATCGATACAACCTTAATAGCTCTTGAAAGCGCCAAGGGTTTTATTAAGAGAGAAATAGGCAAGAGGGTAAAGATGAGAATTATTCCTGAACTTATCTTTATGAGGGATGATTCAATCGAAAGAGGTTTGCACATAAGCAAGCTTATTGACAAAGTTATCGAAGAAGATAATGTTAGGAAGGTTAATACAGATAATGCTGAAGAATGATGTTAAGGAAATACTTAAATTAATCAATACTTCTGATGAAATTTGCATAGCCGGACATACGGCACCGGACGGAGACTGTATAGGGTCGGTAATGGCCCTGTATAAGTTTCTGAAGCCTTTAAAGAAAAACTTAAGGGTAATGATTGACGGTACCATTCCTTTTAATTATAAGCCTTTTGCAGACGAAAGTATAATAGCACAAGCCTATGACAATGAAAAATTTGACCTTTTGTTCGTCCTAGACACAAGCGATACTAAAAGGCTGGGTAAGTTCGAGGATGTCCTGAAGAATTCAAATAAAAGAGTGGTTATAGACCACCACAAAACCAATACAGGCTTTGGGGACATCAATATCATAGATCCGGAAATGAGTTCCACGGGAGAGCTTTTATATGATATTATGAAGCTTACTGGAATGGAAATAACCAAAGAAGTGGCAGTTTTGTTATATGTGGCCATTTTAACGGATACGGGAAAGTTTTCTTACAGAAATACCACCAGCCGTACTCATATAAAGGCTGCAGAGCTTATTGATTTGGGCGTCAACGTGTCTGAAATTGATAACCTTGTTTACAATTCAAAACCTGCCAATGTAGTGAAGGCATTTTTAGAAAGCGTAAGCAATGTTGAATTCTATTATGACAAGAAATTAGGCATAACTGCCATAACGAAAGATATTTTATTAAGGAACAATGTGGACATGGCAGACGTCGACGGGGTAGTGGAATATATCAGAGAAATCAGGGAAATTGAAGTATCCTGCGTGCTCAAGGAATATGACGATTGTACCAAGGTAAGTTTGAGATCAAAGAATGATATTGATGTTTCCGCCATCTCTCTCAAGTACCAGGGCGGAGGCCATGCCAAGGCTGCAGGCTTTGAGCTTAAAGATAACATTGAAAATACAAAAAAAATTATCTTAGAGGAATTTAAAGATCTTTTGAAGTCATGATAGGAATACTTAATGTTTTAAAACCGACAGGCATGTCATCCCATGATGTTGTAAACAGCGTCAGAAAAATTTTAAATGTTAAGAAGGCAGGCCATGCAGGCACCCTTGATCCCAATGCTGCCGGAGTCCTGGTAGTATGCGTTGGCAAGGCTACAAAAATAAGCGAATTCCTGATGAAGGGCAATAAGGAGTATGTTTGCGAACTGATTTTGGGACAAAGCACCGATACTCAGGACAGCTACGGCATAGTTACCAATCAATCGGAGAAGGTTTCGGCAAGCCCCGATGAATTGAAGGAAGTCTTAAAAAAATTTAGGGGAGAGCTAACCCAGATTCCTCCGGCATATTCCGCTCTGAAAGTAAAGGGAAAAAAGTTATACGAGTATGCAAGGCAAAACATACAGGTGGAAAAAGCAGGAAGGAAGATTCATGTTTATGATATCAGACTCCTTAAATTCACGGGTACCAGGGCACTTTTAAAAGTCAGATGCAGCAAGGGAACCTACATAAGGACTCTTTGCAACGATATAGGAGAAGCCCTGGGTACTTACGGCCACATGGGAATTTTAATAAGAACTGAATCAAATGGTTTACACATAAATGAATCCATAACCTTAGAAGAGCTTAAGTTCCTGGGTGATAACAGGAGGCTGGATGAATGCTTGATTCCCCTTGACCAGGTTTATAAGCTGGATAAAATAAGTATAGAATCAAAACACTACGACAGATTGACAGCCGGTAATGAAGTAGATGGAGGATTAAGGGTAAAAAGCGATGTATTTTATGTATATTGCAGGGATAAACTGATAGGTATCGGAAGAAAAACAAGGGATGGCAGGATAAAAATAGACAAAATGCTTGTATAGCAGGTGAGGAAATGGCAAATATGAACGGTTCTTGTGTTGCCCTGGGCAACTTTGACGGTCTACACATAGGACATGACGTCCTTATTAGAAGAATGATAGATTTAAGCTATGAAACAGGTCAAAAAAGTATAATAATTACCTTTAAATTTGTAAAAAATGACCTTAAGAAATCTTCAATGAATATGAAATACATAAACAGCCCAAATAAGAAATTTGAAATACTAAAATCTTACCAGGCAGATGAAATTGTGGAAATAGAACTGAATGAAACTGTATCCAAATATTCACCGGAAGATTTTATCAAGCTGCTGGTTGAAGATTACAAGGCCAAAAACATTGTAGTAGGCTACAATTTTACCTTTGGCTACAGGGCAGCGGGCAATATTAACACATTGAGAGAATTTCAGGACAAATACGGGTACTCGGTGGAAGAAATTCTTCCCGTAAAGTACAACGGGATTGCGGTAAGCTCAACCCTCATAAGGAACTTGCTGAATGAAGGCAAGATTCATGAAGCCAACAAACTTTTAATGAACAAATATACCATGGATATGGATGAAATAAATTTTAACCTGGATAAAAACATGGGCTTTGTAAGCAACAAAAGCAGCATCTTGGTTCCTCCCGACGGCAAATATATGGTCAGGATGGGGGAAAGAGAATACCTCCTAAAGATTGTATCCAACAAGAAGGGGGCAAATCTGATATTCAACCAAGAAGTAGAAGAGATTAAAGACATTGTCTTCATAGACAAAGCAAGTTAACTGAAAAAAAATGGAATTTTAAAAAATTAATATTTACAAAATTCTATTAATATGATAGACTTTATTAGTTCCATAGTCTAAGTTAAACGACTCCTCAACGTTTTGCTTGGGTTATGGTGAAATAATTATATTTGGAGGAAAAAATGGATAAAGAAATCAAAAAACAAATCATTGAGCAGTACAGGATCAACGAGAATGACACCGGGTCACCGGAAGTTCAGATAGCTTTGCTGACCTACAGAATCAATAACCTTACAGAGCATTTACAGAAGAACAAAAAGGACCATCATTCAAGAAGAGGTCTTTTACAAATGGTTGGACGAAGAAGAGGTTTCCTTAACTACTTAAAAGAAACTGACATTGAAAGATACAGAAGCATTATAGCAAAATTAGGATTGAGAAGATAAAACGGTAAAGCGGGGGAACCCGCTTTATACTTTATACTGAAGGAGGTACTATGGAAGAAAAAATATTTAAGTACATGCTTGCCGGAAGAGAACTGAAAGTAACTATCGGCAAAATAGCAGAATTAGCTAACGGCTCCTGCCTGGTTCAATACGGTGACACCGTAATCATGGCTAACGTGACAGCTTCTAAGGAGCCAAGGCAAGGCATTGACTTTTTCCCATTGAGCGTGGATTTTGAGGAGAAACTATACTCAGTAGGGAAAATACCCGGCGGTTTTATAAAAAGGGAAGGAAAACCCAGTGAAAAGGCAATACTGACATCACGCCTGATAGACAGACCATTAAGACCCCTTTTCCCCAAGGGATACAGGAATGATGTTTTGGTTACTGTTACAGTTTTATCGGTAGACCAGGACTGTTCGCCTGAAATATCAGGAATGATAGGATCATCAATTGCCTTGTCCATATCGGATATACCCTTTGAGGGACCTACGGGTTCCGTTAATGTTGGCCTTGTGGACGGTGAATTCATAATCAACCCCAACAGCAAGCAAAGAGAAGTATCAGCCCTTGATTTAACCGTATCCGGAACAAAAGAAGCAATTATGATGGTTGAAGCAGGAGCAAAGGAAGTAAAGGAAGAAGTTCTCCTGAATGCCATCCTCTTTGCCCATGAAGAAATCAAGAAGATATGTGACTTCATAACAGAAATCACAAATGAGGTAGGTAAAGAAAAGGCAGAATACACCTGTTTTAAATGCGATGAAAATATTGAAAAAGAAATCAGGGAATATGCCGCTCCCATAATTGATGAAGCCATTATTGAAGAAGACAAACTTATCAGACAGGAAAAAATCGATTCTTTTAAAGCTCAAGCCAAGGAGATTTTCCTGAAAAAATATCCCGAGAATGAATTAGACATTGATGAAGCCTTGTACAATATGGTTAAAGAAAAGGTAAGAGAAAATATTCTTCAAAGGGGTATCAGGCCCGACAACAGGGGAATAGACGAAATCAGGAAGATTACATGTGAAGTAGGCCTTCTGCCGAGAACCCACGGATCAGGACTCTTCACCAGGGGCCAGACCCAGGTTCTGACTGTTGCAACCCTTGGATTACCCAGCGATGAACAGACTTTGGACGGAATTTCGGAAGAAACTTCAAAACGTTACATGCATCACTACAATTTCCCATCCTATTCAGTTGGTGAAACAAAACCGTCGAGAGGTCCGGGAAGAAGGGAAATAGGCCATGGTGCTTTGGCTGAAAGAGCCTTGGAGCCGGTTATACCCAGTGAAGAAGAATTTCCTTATACCATAAGACTTGTTTCAGAGGTATTAAGCTCAAATGGTTCAACCTCCCAGGCAAGTGTGTGCGGTTCAACTTTAGCTCTTATGGACGCAGGAGTTCCCATAAAGGCACCGGTTGCGGGAGTTGCAATGGGGCTTATGAAAGATGGAGACAAGGTAGTAATACTGACAGATATTCAAGGCCTGGAAGATTTCTTCGGTGACATGGACTTTAAGGTCGCCGGAACCAAGGAAGGTATAACCGCAATTCAAATGGACATAAAAGTTCATGGAATCGACAAGGATGTACTGACTGTTGCCCTGGAAAAAGCCCGTATAGGAAGGTTGTTCATCCTGGATAAGATGCTTCAATGCATTGACAAGCCAAGAGATGAAGTCAGCAAGTATGCGCCGAAGATCATAACAATGACCATAGACCCAGAAAAAATAAGAGATGTTATTGGTTCTGGCGGAAAGGTTATAAATAAGATTATAGAAGAAACAGGGGTTAAAATTGATATAGAAGATGACGGCACTGTTTCCATAGCCGCAGAAAATGTTGAAAGTGCATACAAGGCCAAGAAAATAATCGAGGGTATAGTTAAAGAAATCGAAGTAAATGAAATCTTAGTAGGTAAAGTTGTAAGGATAGAATCCTACGGGGCTTTCGTTCAACTGACCGAAAACAAGGACGGGTTGCTTCATATTTCTCAAATAGACAACAAGAGAGTGGGCAAGGTTGAAGAAGTCTTGAAAGTGGGAGATGAAGTGCTGGTAAAAGTTATCGACATAGACGATAAAGGCAAAATCAAGCTTTCAAGAAAGGCAGCATTGCAGCAGACCAAAAATCAAAAATAAAACATGTCAGGAAAGACAAGAAAATCGAGGCGAAGACCTTGATTTTTATTTTTTTGAAGCATAAATAACAATATCATAGGTATATGTAAAAAGGTCTTCTTTATATGGCCTTTTTTTATTGTAATTTGTGATAAAATTTGTTAATATAGAGTGCAAAGGGCATATGCAATTAATTTGTATAAGTCCTTATAATAATTATCATAAATAAGCCCCGGGAATAATACATATAATCAGGGGGAAATTTATGAAATTTTTTTGCAATGCGGAATTCGTAAGAAAAGTTTTGATTATAATTTTTTTAACCATCATTATTATATTATTGATCCTGGGCAGATTCAGAACCTCAAGAGTTAAAATGGTGGGAGAAAACTCCTTAATGACGGATATGCCCATGAAAAATACCTTAACAATATAAATTGCTTGAAATACTTTAACCGGAGGAAAGATGATAAAAAAGCACACACTGGATAACGGAATCAGAATTGTTATGGAAAAAATCGATTATGTAAGGTCTGCATCCATAGGTATATGGGTAAATGTAGGCTCAAATAACGAAAATGAAGAAACCAACGGCTTATCCCACTTTATTGAGCACATGCTTTTCAAGGGAACAAAAAAAAGGAAGGCAAATGAAATTGCCGAAGAAATCGACAGTATAGGCGGCCAGCTGAACGCTTTTACAAGCAAGGAGTGCACCTGCTTTTATGTTAAGGTACTGGATGAGAACATCAGGGAAGCGGTGGATATACTTTCGGATATGTTTTTTAACTCCCTCTTTTCCCAGGAAGAAATCAACAAGGAAATATCCGTTGTCATAGAAGAAATTAAAATGTATGAAGATTCACCCGAGGACCTGGTTCATGACAAACTATCAGAAATCATCTTCAGTGACAGTCCCATGGCTTACAATATTCTTGGTACGGAAAAAAATCTTAGAACTTTTACCCATGAAAAAGTAATAAAGTATATGAAAGAAAATTATTCTCCTACTAATACTGTTATTTCAATTGCAGGAAATTTTGCCGAGGAAGAATTCATTCATTTGATAGAAGAAAATTTCAAGGATTGGGAGAAGAAGGAAGTAAAAAAGCTACATATCGATTCTCCTTATCAAAGGAAAGTATTAGGTGTCAACAAGGATTTGGAGCAGATCCACATGTGCATAGGCAACAAAACCTTTGGAAGGCATGATAAAAATTATTATTCCTTGCTAGTTTTAAACAATTTGTTCGGCGGCACCATGAGCTCGAGAATTTTCCAGGAGGTAAGGGAGAAAAGGGGATTAGTTTATTCTATCTATTCATCCGTTACCAATTATTCAAATTCAGGAATATTCAGTATTTACGCAGGCATGGGCTATGATCAGGTTGAAGATGCCTTAAGAACCATTTTAAAGGAAATGTCAGGCATCAAGAGGGGGAATATAACTGAAGAAGAATTCCACAGGGCAAAACAGCAAATTAAAGGAAACTACATCTTAAGCCTTGAAAGCACATCAAGCAGGATGTCGGCCATTGGCAGAAGAGAGCTTTTATACAACGAAATATTGCATCCCGATGATATCATCAATGCCATAAACAAGGTTGATATCAGGGATGTGTTGAATGTAGCGGAAGACTTGTTTAAAATTGAAGATTTAAGCATTGCTTTTACGGGCAATTTGCATAAATATCCTTGTCTTGAGGATAAAATCAATAAGGTACTAGGAGAAAAATATGATAGTTAAGTTAGTAAAGAATAATCCTTTTAAAATCCCGGAATATGAAACAAAGGGGTCTGCAGGAGTAGACCTCCAGGCTAATGTAGATGAACCCTTGGTTTTAAAACCCATGGAAAGGGCCTTGGTCCCAACAGGTTTATATATTGAGATACCTGAAGGCTATGAGGCGCAAATCAGGGCAAGGAGCGGCCTGGCAATCAAGTACGGCATCAGCCTTGTAAACGGTATAGGAACCATTGATTCGGATTACAGGGGAGAGATCAAGGTAATACTCATTAACTTGGGAAGCGAAGATTTCATCATCAACAAGGGGGACAGGATTGCCCAAATGGTAATAATGAAGCATGAGCAGGTAAAATTTGAATTGGTGGAAGAACTTAACCAAACGGAAAGAGGGCAGGGAGGTTTCGGGCATACCGGAATT
>DCDC01000116.1 GCA_002316225.1 Firmicutes bacterium UBA1065
TCAATATATGATGCAGCCCATGAATAAGTGGTGGTTACATCCTTAAAATACAAGGAGCCTTCTGTTTCAGGCATGGATATGACTTCAACCTTCACAGAGCCTGTAAAGGAAACTCCGTCCACATTGTAGCCTGTATATTTAATGGTAACCGTCCCGTAATAATCCTTATAAGGCATAAATGTAATTTTGGATATGTAAGGCGAACCATCATAATAATACTTCTTGCTGGATGAAACTTCTGAGTCATATTTTGTAGGGGAAGTGTAATTGTAATAAAGTTTTCCGTATGATGATGAAGGAAGAGTAAAGGTTACATAATCCAGTTCTTCACCTGTTAAATCTTCACATACATCATTGAATTCTTCATCATCAAAAGTTACTGGTGTATCTTCTTTTGTTGAGATTTCAATGTCATCTGCCGCAGGAACTTCCTTGGTCACTGTTATTTTCACCACACCTGTATAGGACTTGCCGTCAATGTTGTAACCGGTGTAATAAATGACTACAGTACCCGAATAAGTGGTTTTGGGAACAAAGGTGATATCATCCAGCTCATCATCATAATACTTTGTACTTGAAGACACCTTGGACTGATTTTTAGCTTTATAATTGTAATACAAGGTCCCGTATGTGGATGATGGCGGGGTGAATTTTACATAATCCAGTCTTTTACCCGTTACATCCCGGCATTCGTCGTCAAAATCGTCCGCATCAAAATCAATTGGTGTATATGAACCCGTCTTGTAAGTTATATCATCTGCATCCGCTTCAATCTTGATTACCTGGATTTCAATTACACCCGTATAAGAAACTCCCTTGTTGTTGTAGCCTGTATATTCAATCGCCACCGTTCCAGAATAGTTTTTATATGGAACGAAGGAAATATCATCTATATCATCATCGTAATACTTGGAGCTTGACGAAACCTTGGCTTGACCGCTCAAACCGTAATTTAAATACAAGGTTCCTTTTGATGAGGAAGGAAGGGTAAACTTGACATAATTTAACTTTTGTCCGGTTCCGTCCAGGCATACCTCTTTAAAATCATCCGCATCAAATTCAACTACCGTGTTTACATATAAGGAATACTTTATTTTTTCTATTACGATTACTTTCTCTGCAACAGTTATTTAAACCTTGCCCGTAAACACATCACCCGCCGTATTATAACCCTTGTATTGGAGGTTGACTTTTCCGAAATAGCCGGAATTGGGGACAAAGGTCATTTTATCCAAATCGGACTTGGAGTAATTTTTGCCTGTTTGTACCAATGTTCCAACATTCGTTGAAGATACATAATTAATATAAATTTTGCCGTTTGAGGAAAGTGTGTCAAAACTTATGTAATCAAAAGTTCCCCCGATGGTTTTATTGCATGCATTAACAAATGGAGTCGAACTTAATTTAAGAACCGTGTCCTGGTTTGTGCTTAACTTAATATCGGAGGCGGCAGGATATGTGACCTCTATATTTAATGTGGCATAGCCGCAGTCCGTTTCGGCATCATCATTTGCAAAAGCAGTTACGGCAAAGGATGCCTTGCCTATATTTGTAGGTTTAAAAATCAGCTTCCCTATATCTGAAACTTTTATACGGCTGCCGGCTTCATAAGCACTCCCATTGTATTCTAATTCTCCAACAGCAATACTGGCTGTATTTATTGAGATAAATCCCATTTCTGCTCCGTCGTTTTTATCATAGTAACTTGTAAAATCGGAGCTTTTAAACTTTATATCCTCATTGATGGTGGTGGTCATTGAAATCGGTCCGCTGAAGGTGGGAGCCTGACCGCTTGTTACTTCCACATAGTAGCTGGTACTGAATACGGTTTCCGTGTCTTCTCCTTCCTCATAAGTGTATCTCACTTCCATTTCAACCGTGGTTCCATCGATTTCAGCTTCATCACCGGAAGGAAATTCAATACACTGGTTTTGGAATCCATCTTTAAGCTCATAAGTCATATCCGATAAATCCAATCTCTCCCCGCTGTAGCCATAGGGAACGGTAAGAGTAATTATATTACCGTCTATGACGGCTTCTTTAACTGCCTCATCATGATTTACTGATTTCAGAACCATCTCCCCGTTTCCGACAGCATAAACCAAGTTGCCTGAACCTAATAAGGTTGATATTATCATCATCAATGTAAGAACTATCGCCATACTTCTTTTAACTGTTGATGGCTTACAGTCTTTGCCTTCTTTGTTCATTTTAATCCCTCTCTCTATATTTTATAAATTATTAACTCTTTAATGTCTATTTTTTGTCAAGGCCTTGTATACTGAGTCATAATTTCAATATTACCGATTCTATTGTAGTATAATTCTTTCATATAAGCAATGAATTGATATTAAAAAATTTCTGGGGACGGTTCCACTCTTTCTCCGGAATATGACAACTATTGTCGGAAGACAAAATAACATAAGAGGTTTACATATATAATTTTATGTAAACCAATTCAAGTCTTGCTTTCCTTTGTGATTATACCATAGGTTTATAGAGGTTTACATATATAATTTTATGTAAACCGCTTAATATAAAACCCTGTCCAGCAACGCAACGGCTTCGGCCCTTTTTATGTTGTTCTGCGGTCTGAAGGTATTATCTTCATAACCCTTAAGCAATCCATGGTCCGCCGCTGCGCCCACATATTCCCTTGCCCAGCTGCTGATTTGACCGCTGTCGGAAAATACACCGGCACCCCTTGAAGATCCTTCCAGATCAAGGAGTCGTACCATAATAATTGCTGCCTGCTCTCTTGTAATATTATTTTCGGGAGCAAAGAGTGTTTTAGAAACCCCTATTATTTCTCCTTCCCTGTACGCTTTTTGGACTTCTGCATAGTACCAGCTTTCTTCTTTTACATCCGTAAATGTTATTTGAGCAGTTTCCTCAAAACCAAAGGCCTTATTTACCAGAGTAACAAATTCTGCCCTTGTTATATAATCTTCCGGTCTGAAGGTCCCGTCGGGATATCCCGTTACATATCCCATATCAAGCCACTTTTGTATTACATCTTCCGCCCAATGACCCACATAGTCTCTTGCTGCCAAAACCGACCCGTCATAAAGACCTTCATAAAGGGCATTCAACAATTCACCTTCCGAATCCTGGCTTAATTCCCATATCATTGCTCCCCCCAGGTTTTGCTCTCTTATATATTTTGCCTTTAATCCTATGGACTGATAATCGTCATAACTTATGAAAGTTTTTCCGTCATAAAGCCAGGGAACCAGGGACTGGTGATGAAAATACCTAATATATTGAGGATTGTTAATATATTCCTTTTTAAGAGAATCGTAGCTCAATGCTTTACCGTCATTATGGGTTTGATAAAGCCCTTCATTGGCATTTTTTGATACCCTGTATGAATACCCGTAAAAGGGAAGACCTACAATAAGCTTGTCCGCAGGCAAACCGGCTTTAAGCCATGCTTCTACGCTTGAATCGATGCTTATTTTATATTGAGGGGATTTATCCCCATTGTTGTACAAGGGTGAATTAAAGTCTGAATACTTGTCCCAAGGCCCATGGATGTCATAGGTCATCAGGTTCACGTAATCCAAATATTGATGAAATTTATCAACTTCCGTGTTTTTTATGTAGTAATTGCTTGCTCCTGCTGCGATTGATAGCAAATAATCCTTATTGTCCTTTAGCTCCTGTGCATCCAGCTTTTCACGGATTTCTTTAATAAGCAAAGTGAAATTCTCCCTGTCTTCGGGCCTGTTTGAATTGGTTTTCAGCCCTCCTCCCACAGGATATTCCCAGTCAAGGTCCACCCCGTCAAGACCATACATTACTAGGAACTCAACACAGCTGTCCGCAAATCTTTCCCTTCTTTCCGCAGTAGCTGCCATATCCGAAAAGTTACCGGACCAATCCCAGCCGCCCACCGAAATCAATACTTTTAAATCAGGTTTTATTTTTTTTAGTTCCTGAAATTTCTTAAAGTTTTCAGGGTCCTTGTCGGGATATCCCATCTCTATTTCAAAATCCGGGCTAATTTTTGCAAAGGCATAGTTTATATGGTTTATTTTGCTGATATCAATACTTTCGGGAGTATATCCGGTATAAGACTTCCATGCGGGATAGTATCCGATGATTATTTGCTGAGTTTTTTGTTCTTCTCCCTGTGTCTTGCTTCTTTCAGTCCCTTCGTATAGAAAAGAACCTGCTTGTCCTATGTAAAAGATTATGATAAAAACTGCTGCTATTATCAAATACTTTAATTTCATCTGTCTGTAACTTGCCTCCTAAAAACGTTTTTTTAATTATAGCATACAGGTCTAAGCTTTTTATCTTGAAATAAAAGGCAGTTTCCTTTACTCTTGACTCCTTTTCCATTATTAGCAAGGAGCCTTGTCATTACTTAATGTTTTGCTTGTACAAAGCTGAAGCATGAGTTACAATTATTTATACCCTATGAGGAATAGATAAAATGATTAAGAATGTGAATTTGACAGAAGGAAAAATACGCACCGCATTAGTAAAATTAGCCCTGCCCATAATGGGCACTTCATTCATACAAATGGCATACAACCTGACGGACATCATATGGCTTGGGAGGCTCAGTACAGATGCCGTGGCAGCCGCAGGTGCGGCAGGCTATTTTTTGTGGCTGGGGTCAGCCCTGGTCATGATTGCACAGGTAGGAGTAGGAGTATATGTTGCCCAACTGTATGGAAAGGGAGATTTGGAAGAGGCAAAAAATTATATTGATAACGGGCTCCAGCTTAATTTATTGATAGCTGTATCATATTCCTTGTTTTTGTATATTTTCAGGCATCAGATTATAGGTTTTTTTGCTATTGAAGATGCCCATGTGGTTAAAATGGCAGTTGAGTATTTGACAATAATTTCGGCAGGAATTACATTTCACTTTTTGAATCCTGTTTATTCCGCAATATTAAACAGCACCGGAAACAGTATCACTCCTTTTAAAATCAACACAATCGGATTGGTTGCCAACATTGTCATTGACCCTTTGCTAATACTTGGCTTCGGACCCATCCCAGCCTTAGGGGTTAAAGGAGCTGCCTTGGCTACAATATTGGCACAATTTTTTGTAACAATAATCTTTTTATATACCGGAAAGAAATATGATACTATTTATTCATATGCAAAAATACGAAAAAAACCGGATCTGCAAATTGTTAAAAACATTGTCATGGTAGGGTTCCCTCCCTGTGTCCAGGTAGGCATTCATGCCTCTATATCAATAATTGTTACACGAATACTATCAACCTTTGGACCCGTGGCAATTGCCGTTTCAAACATAGGATCTCAAATCGAGTCCATTACCTGGATGACAGCCGAAGGTTTTTCGTCGGCCATATCTGCCTTTGTGGGACAGAATTACGGTGCAGGCAAGATAAAGAGAATAAAGGAAGGATTTATAAAGGGAATACAAATCGTGGGGGGCATAGGAATATTTGCAACCATATTGCTAATTTTTGGTGCTGAACCCCTCTTTACCATATTCACTCCCGATGACCCCCTTGCCATAAAAGAAGGAATAGTATACCTGAGGATTTTAGGTTTGTCTCAATTCTTGATGGCCATTGAAATAGGAACAACCGGCGCCTTCAACGGGCTTGGAAAAACTATTTACCCAACGGCAAACGGAAT
>DCDC01000113.1 GCA_002316225.1 Firmicutes bacterium UBA1065
GCACTTACTTTGTCAATTCACCATTTTATCTGCGGACATCTTTAAATTCGGGATGCTTTTCAAACCAGTCTATGGCATAAGAGCAGGTTGCCAAAGCTCTTATATTATTTTTCCTCAAATGAAGGGCCAATTCCCTGACCAGATTATCTGCAATACCCTGACCTCTTAAGGAGGGGGTTACATATGTATGATTGATATTAACTTCCTTATTGGATATTTGTGGAAAAGTAACCTCCGCAAGGCATTGTCCTTTTTCGTTCTCCAGATATATCCTGTCTTTTTCGTATTTAAATTCCATACTTAGCTCCTGTTTGTCAATTTTTATTAAAATTATGATACCCCGTATTTTAAAGATAATAACTTATTTTTTTAATTCTTTCAATACACATGTTATTAATGGTTTATAAACAGACAAAGGGGGTATAAAGGGTGTGATAAAAGAATATTTAATATTTCAAAATTTGTAACAAATGTTACAGAAATTCCTTTTGATATACTTTATGCTTAAATCAACAGATATAAAGATAATTGAAAGGGGAAGAAAAATGAGTACACATGAACACTTGATGTTTTGTTATCAATGTCAGGAGGCGGCAGGCAACAAAGGCTGTACCAGGGGCGGCGTGTGCGGGAAAAAACCCGAAACTGCCAGATTACAGGACTTATTGATCTATGCATCAAAGGGTTTGTCGGAAGTTACCACCAAATTAAGAAATGAAGGGAAAGAGATTCCGGCAGATATTGATTATTTAATTACTTTGAATTTATTTACTACAATTACTAACGCAAACTTTGACAATGATGTTTTTTGTGACAAGATTGAGATGACCTTAAAAGTTAAATCCGATTTAATATACCAATTAACAGATAAAGAAGGCTTGTCGAAAGCAGCCTTGTGGACGGCCGACAGGAGCGAATTTGAAGAAAAGGCAAAGTCTCCGGAAGTCGGAATTTTATCCACGGCAAATGAAGACATAAGAAGCTTAAGAGAACTTATAACATACGGTTTGAAGGGTCTGGCAGCTTACATGAAGCATGCCAATGTGCTGGGCTTTGACGACAAAGAAATTAATATTTTCATGCAAAGCACTTTGGCTAAATTGCTCGATGATTCATTGACGGTTGACGAATTGGTGGCCTTAACCTTAGAGACGGGTAAATACGGGGTAAGCGGAATGGCCCTCCTGGATAAGGCTAATACAAGCACTTACGGGAATCCTCAAATAACAAAGGTTAACATAGGAGTTGGAAAGAATCCCGGTATTTTAGTTTCAGGCCATGATTTGGGCGACTTAGAGCAGTTGTTAAAACAAACCGAAGGTACCGGGGTGGATGTATACACACACTCAGAAATGCTGCCGGCCCACTATTATCCACACCTGAAGAAATATAAACACTTGGTTGGCAATTACGGCAATGCCTGGTGGAAACAAAAAGAAGAATTTGAAGCCTTCAACGGACCTATTCTGCTGACCACCAACTGCCTGGTTCCTCCAAAAGATACCTATAAGGACAGGCTTTTTACGACAGGTTCGGCAGGCTATCCGGGCTGCAGGCACATACCGGGAGCCGCAGGTTCAGAAAAGGACTTCTCTGAAATAATAGAATTGGCTAAAAAATGTCAGCCGCCGAAAGAAATCGAAACAGGCGAAATCGTGGGTGGATTTGCTCATGAGCAGGTATTTGCCCTGGCAGACAAGGTTGTTGAAGCCGTTAAGTCGGGAGCCATCAAGAAATTCTTTGTAATGGCCGGCTGTGACGGAAGAGCCAAGGCCAGGGACTATTACACGGAATTTGCAAAGGCCTTGCCGAAGGATACGGTTATTTTAACGGCAGGCTGCGCAAAATACAGGTACAATAAGCTTGACTTGGGAGATATAGGAGGAATTCCGAGAGTACTTGACGCAGGCCAGTGCAATGACTCATACTCACTTGCCCTGATCGCTCTGAAGCTGAAAGAAGTATTTGAATTAAATGATATAAACGAATTACCATTGGCATTCAATATTGCCTGGTATGAGCAGAAAGCGGTAATAGTACTTTTAGCCCTTTTGTACCTGGGAGTAAAGAATATTCATTTGGGACCAACCCTTCCGGCTTTCCTTTCTACCAATGTTGCAAAAGTATTGGTTGAAAAATTTGGAATATCCGGAATGGGCACGGTGGAAGACGATTTGAAAATATTCTTGGGATAAGATGCCCCGAATAGGAAACCATAGAATAATAGAGGAGGTTCATATGGCAAAGGAAGTTACAAAAGATATGTATATAGGTGAAGTATTGCAAATTGATCCAGGCCTGGCAGGACTGCTGATGGAAGCCGGCATGCACTGCCTGGGATGTCCGTCATCACAAATGGAATCACTTGAAGACGCAGCCTTTGTACATGGTTTTAACGCAGATGAGCTTGTAAAGAAAATAAATGCCTACTTAAGCTCAGAAAAATAAATATATATGACAGGAGAGCATTTATAGTGCTCTCTTGTTAAAGGCAGATGAGGACATGAAAAGTGTCCTCATAATTATGACAGGAGGAAAGAATATGAGTGCATTTTTAGGACCAATACATTTTTGGTTATACGATAAGATTAAGATTCAAAACGAAATAGTTGAAGAAATATTGGATTATGCGGAAAAAGACAACATTAATCTGAGAAGTGACCTTTACGGCAGGTTTGGTGACGGAGTTTTAAAGCCCCTTGATGAAGTAATAGATGTCACAAACATTCACGGGTGGCTTCAGGAAAGGGTAACCCAGGTTGAAAGGAAGCTTGCTTATTTGGTGACAAAATTGGTTGACAAGAATCCTGATAATTGTGATGTCATAAAGGATATATTCAAAAGCAAGGGGGCAGAGGTTTCAACCCTTGATATGAATTCAAGCCTGGAAGAAGCATATAGGGGAATAAACGATACCCTTCTGGACGGGATGCCTTGCGATAGGGCAAATTCGGTTACCTTAAGCAAAGAAAATGAAATTATCTGGAAGAGAAATATATGCGTGCACCGGGAGTATTGGGATGAGGTCGGAGGAAATATCAAGAATTATTACAAGCTAAGGGATGAATTTATAAAAGGACTTTTGAGTGAAACAGGCATTAAGTATGAAAAGCCGGATGAGGAAAGAAGCAGGATTTACAGACTTCCTGAAAGGAGCTGAGGAGGCAAGGAAGAAAAGTTTCCAATGCAACCTCGCTGCATGTCATTCTGAGAGCTTTAGCTCGAAGAATCTCATGAGATCCTTCGCTTCGCTCAGGATGACAAAGAGCACTATAAGGAGCCGGGTGCAACTGCCGAAACCGTGAGTGGATATTTTAATTATTTTTGAATACGATAGGGATAACATGGAGGGGTTTTTACCATATCCCGCTGAGGAGGAGTATATGAAAAGTTGTTCTTGTACATGCCATAACTGCAGCCATGGATACTGCATTGATAATGTTCCTGTTTTTAAGGACCTGCCCATGGAAGTAAAAGAAGGCATCATGGAATCATCCGACCATAAGGTTTACGATAAAGGCCAAATAATATTCAGTCCGGGAGATAGGGTTGACTACTTGTTTGTCGTTAATAAGGGGAAGGTTAAACTATCCAAAATTTCTGCCATGGGCAAGGAGCAAATTCTGAAAATCCTTGAAGTCGGAGATTTTGCAGGTGAACTGGCCCTTTTTAAGGATACGGTACTGACCAATTTTGCCGAGGCCATGGAAAAAACCGAAATCTGCATAATAAAAAAGCAAAAAATCCATGAAATAATCATGGAAAGACCGGAAATTGCACTGAAATTCCTGGAAAAATACACGGAGAGAATCCACCGGTCTGAAGACCTCATTGAGCAGATAGGCTTAAGGGAAGTTGAGCAGAGGATTGCCAATTACTTAGTATCTGAAGTCGAAAAAAACAATATTTCAATTAAAAACAAGGAATACATAATAAACCTTCCCGTGACCAAGAGCGTTTTGGCGTCAATGCTGGGGACAAGCAAGGAGACTCTAAGCCGCAAGCTGTCCCTCCTGCAGGATGAAGGCTTCATAAGGCTTGAAGGGCAAAGAAAGATCATAATTACCGATTTGGAAGGATTAAGAGATTTACAATAAAAGCAGGGGACATGTCTCAAAAGAGATATGTCCCCTTGTCACAAAGCGTAAATTTGTGTCATCCTGAGCGATAGCGAA
>DCDC01000089.1 GCA_002316225.1 Firmicutes bacterium UBA1065
TGGACAGCTGGGAACCCAAACAATTTATTTTATTAAAGAAAAACACGAAATATTGGGACCCTGCCAATGGGGCTAAAATTGACGGTCTATTGGTAAGCGAAGTTCCTGAGGAAAGTATATTATCGGCTTTACAAACAAATCAAATAGATTTTGCTCAAATTTCACCAAGTGCCGAGAACTTGGAAGCAGCTAAGGCTATGGATAATATCAACATTGTTAACTATATTGGAAACGGCTATACATTTATGTGCTTTAACACAACAAGGCCCGCTTTAGAGGATGTACGAGTAAGACAAGCTCTTATGTATGCGCTGGACAGAGAATCATTCATAAAGGTTCAATATGGTGAAGGCTTGGCGGCAGTCGGTATGGCTCCTATTTCTCCCGCATCATGGGCATTCCCTGATTTATCGGAATTAAATCCATATTCATTTGACATGGAGAAAGCTGCAGAGCTTATGGACGAAGCGGGATGGTTAATGGAATCAGACGGATACAGATATAAGGATGGTCAAAAACTTGCTGTTAATTGGCTTGTTTACACAGAAGCTGATTGGCCGAAAACATTATACGAAATGGCTGCCGATACATGGAAACAATTAGGTGTTGACCTTTCTATGGAATTAATGGACGGTAATAGTGTTATAGCTCGTACAATGGGGCCCGAGCCGGGTGAAAAGGATTTTGATATTTACACAATGGGTTTCACATTGACAATAGACCCGGACCCTACAGGATTCTTGTTTGATGATGATGCTTATGTGGCAGGCGGATTTAATGCATCAGGTTATAAGAATGCCGAAGCAATGGACCTTGTAAGAGCAGGAAAGAAAGAATTTAACATAGAAAAGCGTGCTGAAATTTATAAAGAATGGGCTAAAATAATGAATGAAGAAATTCCTCACGCAATCATAGCATACAGAAGTGAAATTTGGGGAATAAACAAAAGAGTAGACGGAATGTTTATTGATACCTATGCAACATGGGACTTATCTTTGAAGAACATTACTTTAAAATAACAAAGGGGCAGGCAGTCCTGCCCTAATTTATTGACATTAGGCAATATTCATTATAAGAGAGGCGGTAATATGAGGAATTATATTTTAAGGCGCATAATTCAAATAATTCCTGGACTCATAGGAATTATATTTATATTGTTTTTTATCCTTGAACTAGCACCGGGTACTCCGGTTTCATATATGATGCATCCGAAAATGACTCCTGAGCAGAAAGCAGAATTGGAGGAGAAATTAGGTTTGGACATTCCATGGTATAAAAGATTCATCAACTATATAAAGGAAGCGTCTAAAGGCAATTTAGGCTATTCAACCACCCACAAGAAGCCTGTAACCAAAGTTATCGGAAATTACGCTGGTCCCACACTGCTGCTTGCCTTAGTATCCTTAACCATTTCTATTTTTATCGGTATTCCCGCCGGTATAATAAGTGCTGTAAAGCATCACTCCATAATAGACAATATATTGACTGTGATGTCTTTTATCGGCATAAGCATACCGTCTTTTTTCTTTGGTCTCTTGCTGTTAAAAGCTTTTGCCGTAGACATACAGCTATTCCCGCTGTTTGGGCTGAAAGACCCCTTGTTAATGTCTGACAATATTTTTGATAAAATAAAAGATATTACCTGGCATTTAGTTTTGCCGAGTATTGTCTTAGGCTTAAACTCAACTGCAAGCTTTATGCGTTACACTCGTTCAAGCATGCTTGAAGTTATTAAGCAGGATTATATCAGGACAGCAAGAGCAAAGGGACTGAAAGATAAAACCATTATTTACAGACATGCATTTAGAAACGGAATGATCCCCCTTATTACATTGCTTGGTTATTGGATACCTTTGCTTCTATCGGGAGCGATTGTAACGGAAAGTATTTTTGCATTGCCCGGCCTTGGAAAAATATCTGTCGAAGCAGCAATGTCAAGAAACTATCCCTTAATTTTAGGTATCAATTCAATGCTTGCGATCCTTACACTGATAGGAGCTTTGGTTGCAGACATACTGTATGCTGTTGCAGACCCAAGAATTAGATACGATTAGGCAGGTACATATGGCTAAGGATAAAACAAATAATTATATCAGAAATCAATCTTATTGGGGACAAGTATTATACAGACTCAGAATAAACAAAATGGCAATGATAAGTCTTTACATTCTTATAGTAATAATTGCCCTATGCATTATCGTTCCAATAATTTCGCCCTATGAAATTCAAACAACAAATCTGTCAGGAAAAGATCAAAAACCTAATTCAAGACACCTTTTAGGCACGGATTTGATTGGAAGAGATATTTTTACCAGACTGTTTTATGCAGGAAGAATATCTCTTGGAATTGCACTTGCTACAGTTGCAATTGAATGTGTCATTGGTGTTGTTTTGGGCAGTTTATCAGGTTTTTACGGTGGAATAATTGATTCGATAATAATGCGTATTACTGAGATGTTTATGTCATTTCCTTTCATGATAATATGTATTACGGTTGTTGCAGTATTTGGGAACAGTATACCGAATTTAATTTTTGTATTGGCAATATTGGGTTGGACAAACATAGCACGTATCGTAAGAGGACAAATACTTATTCTTAGAGAAATGGAATATATGGAGGCTTGCGAAGCCCTTGGCATCAGTGACGTAAGAAGAATGTTTAAACATCTTTTGCCTAATGTATCAGCCTATGTAATTGTTTATGCAACACTTGGGATGGCAAGTGTGATATTAGTTGAGACTTCTCTGAGCTTCCTGGGTTTAGGTGTTTCTCCTCCAACTCCAACTTGGGGAAACATGATTCAAGAAGCAAGGAATATACTAATAATTCAGCAGAAGTGGTGGTACTGGATTCCTCCGGGAACAGCTATATTCATATCAGTTATGTGTTTTAACATATTGGGTGACGGCATACGTGATGCTTTAGACCCCAAGATGATGAGGTAATAGTATGGGCAAAAAATTACTGGAAGTCAAAAACCTGAAAACATATTTTTATTCAGACGGAGTTATTATAAAGTCAGTTGACGATGTAAGCTTTTACGTTAATGAAGGAGAAACTTTAGGTATAGTAGGCGAATCAGGATGCGGGAAAAGCGTAGCCTGTATGTCTTTGGTACGCTTGGTGGAAACACCGCCGGGAAAATATGAATGCGGAGAAATAATTTTTAAGGGTGAAGATCTGCTTAAGGTTTCAGATGCAAGAATTAGACAAATAAGAGGAAATGATATATCTTTTATTTTTCAGGAGCCCATGACTTCATTAAATCCTGTATTTAAAATAGGGAGACAAATAAGTGAGGTCTTGATTTTACACCGGGGAATGTCGAAAGAAGAAGCTAACAAAGAAAGTATTCGAATGTTGGAGCTTGTAAAAATTCCAAATCCCGAAAGAGTGGTTAATGACTATCCCTTTGCATTATCGGGAGGAATGAGGCAAAGAGTAATGATTGCAATGGCACTTGCTTGTAAGCCCAGCCTGTTGATAGCTGATGAGCCTACAACCAACCTTGATGTCACAATTCAGGCACAGGTTTTGGATTTAATGAATGAGCTTAAAGAAAAAATTAATACTTCAATTATTTTCATAACTCACGACCTTGATGTAATTGCAGAAATGAGCGACAGAGTAATGGTTATGTACGCAGGAAAGGTTGTAGAAGAAGCTTCAATAAATGAAATACTTAAAAACCCGAAACATCCGTACACAGTCGGACTTATAAACTCAAAACCGGATATGGCAACAGAAGGCACAAGACTTAATGCAATACCCGGTAATGTGCCTGATTTAAGCAATCTTCCGCCGGGATGCCCCTTTCATCCGAGATGTGATAAAGCAATGGATATATGTAAAAAAATTATTCCAGAAGAAAAATTATTATATGAAGGACGGCACAGAATTTCGTGCTGGCTTTATGCTGATGAGGAAGAAGTACATGAGTGAATATTTGATTACCGTAAATAATCTAAAAAAGTATTTCCCCATAAAAAAGGGACTTCTTAACCGCACAGCCGGACATGTAAAAGCTGTAGACGGAATATCCTTCAATATTAAAAGGGGACAGATCCTCGGGATAGTTGGAGAATCGGGCTGCGGAAAATCCACCTTGGGAAGAACCATCTTAAGATTGTTACCACCGACAGGAGGTGAAGTCTTTTATGAAGGCAAAAATGTTTTTAGCATGAATAAAAGAGAAATGAACAAAATGCGGACCAAAATGCAGATTATATTTCAAGACCCCTATTCTTCATTGAATCCAAGGCTTCCTGTTTATGAAATAGTAGGAGAAGCAATGCTTCAGCATGGTATTGTAAAGAATAAAAAAGAAATGAAAGAAAAAGCAATTGAAGTAATCATCAAATGCGGACTTTTACCGGAACAGGCAGATCGTTATCCTCATCAGTTTTCCGGAGGGCAACGTCAGCGTATTTGCATTGCAAGGGCAATAGCTGTTAATCCTGATTTTATAGTTTGCGATGAAGCAGTTTCTGCATTGGATGTTTCTATACAGTCACAAATAATAAATCTGTTAAAAGATGCACAAGAAGATTTCGGGCTTACCTATATGTTTATATCTCATGACCTATCGGTTGTTAGATTTATTAGTGACGAAGTAGCAGTTATGTATCTTGGTCAAATAATTGAAAAGGGTGGAAAAAAACAAATATTTTCAAACCCCCTCCACCCATATACGGAAGCATTGTTGTCAGCTGTCCCTTCAATTGATACGTCGCTTAAACAAAACAAAAAAAGAATAATATTGGATGGAGATATACCATCACTGGTAAATCCGCCCAAAGGTTGTCGTTTCTCTACACGATGTCCCTATGTAAAAGATATATGCAGGGAAGAAACACCTGAATACAGGGAAATAAATACAGGACATTTTACAATGTGTCATAAGGTAAATGGAGTATTTTAATGTTTTTAAGAAAGAACAGAGTAGAGGAAGATTTGGAAAGAATTCGGGAAGCTAACCTTCCCAACCAAGAATTAATAAAAATCAACGAGAAGCGCTCAGATGACCTTGGTCTGGAAAAAGGAGATCTTCTTGCAATGGTGTTGGCAGTAATGACTCTGATACTGCCGTATGTAATTGCTTTTTTGGGAACTATTGGAGCTGTGATATTATTGATGTACTTGTTTTTTAGTTGAAAAATATTCGGATTGAGCTTTAACAGAGGAATACGGGAGTATAAAAAAATCGGGATTTCTCCCGATTTTTTCTTTGCAGCTGCTTATATTATTACAACGTTAGCAGCCTGGTCCCCCCTGTTTCCTTGAGTAATGTCAAAACTTACTTTTTGACCTTCTTCAAGAGTTTTGAATCCTTCTCCCTTGATAGCCGTGAAATGTACGAAAACGTCATTCCCGTCTTCCTTCGTGATGAAGCCGAATCCTTTTTCTGAGTTGAACCATTTAACTGTACCCTTTGCCATGAGTACCTCCTAAAAAAATATTATATTCCATGAGTAAAAAAAATTTCACATATTTTTACATACTACATACGGCATACCCACATATAATATATAAAAACATGTGAAATCCATAAATAACTCTGTAATACATTAACAGACTAACACACGCAACTATAAATGTCAATCATTATTTTTTGGAAATTACTTATCAGCGGTACCAGGCACCATTTAATGGTGCCCGGCACCTCATAATGTTCTTATTTTTTGTTCAGGAAACTTGGAATTGTAAAATCGAAGGGGTTTTCCTCCTGTTTTTTCTCTTCTTTCTCAAAGAGGACTCCCTCCATTTTCTTGGCTACGGCTTCTCCGAAACCTGTTGCAATAACCGTAATTTTCACCGCATCTCCCATTGATTCGTCAATATTTGCTCCGTATATCAGGTTTGCTTCAGGGTCAGCTGCTTCTTCAATAAGTTTTGCTGCCTCATTGACTTCATGAATTCCCATGCTCATACCGCCGGTTATATTAACCAGGACACCTCTTGCCCCATTTATGGATGTTTCCAGAAGCGGGCTTTGAATTGCCTGTTTAACTGCGTTTAATGCCCTGTTTTCTCCGGAAGCCTGTCCTATACCCATATGAGCCAGACCCTGTCCGGACATGATTGTCTCTACGTCTGCAAAATCAAGGTTCATTATGGCAGGTATGGCTATTAAGTCGGATATGCCCTGGATTCCTTGTCTCAATACCTCATCAGCCAGGGCAAAGGCTTCAAGCATGGTGGTTTTTTTGTCTGTTATCTCCAAAAGTTTATCGTTGGGAATAACAACCAGGGTATCTATGTTTTCCTTTAGTTTTCTCAGCCCCATCTCGGCATTTCTCATCCTGCACCTTCCTTCGAAGGAAAAGGGTTTGGTTACCACGGCAACCGTTAGAATACCCATAGACTTGGCAATGTTTGCAATCAAAGGAGCTGCTCCGGTTCCAGTACCGCCTCCCATACCGGCGGTTATGAAAACCATGTCTGCCCCCTCAACCAATTCGGCTATGTCTTGTTTGCTTTCTTCGGCTGCCTTCTCGCCTATTTCGGGCTTGGAGCCTGCTCCTAACCCGTTTGTAAGCTTTTCGCCGATTTGAAATTTTATCTCTGCCTTTGACAATGACAGAGCCTGCTTGTCCGTATTTATACTGATGAAATTGACGCCTCTTACACCGGCATCAATCATTCTGTTTACCGCATTGTTGCCGCCGCCGCCTACGCCTATAACTTTGATATTTGCAAGTCTTTCTGTTGGTTCTTCAAACTGAAACATATATTGACCTCCTACAAGAGAGAAATTTTACATACTGTTTTACATGCTATTTTGACTATTATATCACATATTTAATAATATTCATACATTTTTTTTGCAGCTACTTCTTCCAATTTCGAGTTTACTTGTTTTTATCAAATTGTGCAAGATAAATATCGACCAGGTTCCTTAATTTTTTATAAATGTTGTTTCCAAAGGCGAAAACAGCTGCCAGGTATATGGGGAGGCCCAACTGTTCGCCGACGAATCCCAGCAGCAAGGCATATACCAGGTCCGTCAACAGATAAGCCACACTCTTTGGAACCGTAAGTTCCGATGTTTTGTTATCATGAAGCAAGTTAATAATAGTATTAAATATTGCTAAAATAGTCAGTGATATATACACTATATAATTGGGGTCATAAACAAAATTTAAGTTTAATCCTGCAAGGATTCCTAAAATTAAACCGGCTGCGACATATATCATTTAATTTACCTCTTCTTGTATTATTTGGGCGTATTTGTTCTTATATTTAATTCCTCTGAATCGTCTTACCGTCAGATTATAGCCTTTTACAGCGACTACTTCCATTCCGTAGGTATTTTTCAGTTCGTAAGCATAGGTGCCTTCCTCGGTAACAGCTTCATATAATTTATCCATGTCTCCTATTGCCACTATGACAAAGGGAGCAGGAATCACTTCATTGTTTACCCTGATTAAGGGCCCGGCACAGACCACTTCCGATAAATTGGTTATTCTTTTCCCGTTTATTTCTATGGCTTCCGCGCCTGCAGCCTTTAAATCGTTCAAGAGAACAACAATATCAACATCATGGACTATTCTTTCCATAATGCCCAAGTCCGTATCTTCACTGACATTATCTGAAACCCTGAGCATTATGCCCGGTCCCCTTACATCCGTAAAGCCGTTGTAAAACTTAATCTGCTCAATTTGAGAACTAATCTCCGCTATTTCGTCAATATATTTTTTTGATTCATACTCGGCAAGGGATTTTTTCTCCTTGTCCACGGCATTTTGCATGCTTTGGATCAGAAGCTTCATCTCTTCAATGCTTCGTGTATATTTACTTAAATTTTTAATCTCATATATGGTATTTTCATCGATTCCTGCATCCGCACCGTTCACTACAGATGCAGTTACCAAAAATACCAGCAGGAATGCTATCAGGTTAAATGATTTTTTGATAATACCCACTCCTTAAGATTCTTCATCCCGTTTTACGGGGACTGCATACTTGAATTGTTTTTCCCCGTCATAACGCTGGATGAAGATTTCATCCGAATCTTCCGTTTCAATGGTATATCCGATACTT
>DCDC01000163.1 GCA_002316225.1 Firmicutes bacterium UBA1065
GGGATTAGTTATTCATCTCCTTTTAAATTACAATTTTTTATTTCTTTTTTTTGTAAGGTTGTTGGTGGTATGAACGGTTTCAACCGTTAGTACCACGGTAATTGAGAAAAACATCATGGCAATTGAAAATAGTACAATATATTCAAGCCACATCCTATCACCTTCCTCTACACATTATATAACAGCACCCTGTCATTGTCCAATAAAACTTAATTCTTTATCATATAAGCAGTTTGACCAGCAAGAGGGCTATAAATCCCGGTATTCCCAAAAGGCCGATAATTAAGGCTGTAAATTCATTTACCCCAATATGAACTCCCGTATATTGTCCGAAATAATTAAATATTATTAATGCCAAGGCCCCAATAAGAGAGTTTAAAATTATTTTCCCCACAAACTTTAAGGGTTTAAAGAATATCCAGGATATCATGAAAACCAGCATTATACCTGCCGTATATGTTAATATTATACCTAATTCTGCTCCAGTCACGACAACCTCCATAAATATTTTATCCGGAAAATCCGGTCAATTAATTTTATGAAGTTGTCCCTATATTTATGTCATGCCTATCCGCAAATATAAGTGTCCATCAAGCCTCCATATTCTTATTTCCCCTATTTATAATATCTGTTCCTTCCGGCTCATTCAGCTCGTCTTTAAACTTTGCCTTAAACTTTTCCGGTATCTTCATATATTTATTTACCAAAAGAGCAATGAAAATACCAATTGAAGTATCCAGGACCCTATTATAGGTATAAAGAATGTAACCTTCATCATGATTCATGGAAATCGTGATTACCAAAAATACAACACAACAAATAACCACTGCTTGTTTCATTTTTATTTTTACGCATAACTGAATCAATACCATAATACCCAAAGGTATGATAATTATTAATATCCTGTCATCGAAAAATGTATTTACTATATACAGAATAAGGGCTCCTGACAATCCACCGATTATTGTTCCTATAATCCTTGATATTCCTATTTTCATGGAATCTTCGATCGTATTTTGAACGCACATGACTGCAGCTATGCAGGCGAATAATGCCTTATCCCGATTAATGGCTTCAAAAAACAACAAGCATATAAAAACCGAAAGTGTTGTTTTAATATTGCGCATACCTATCTTTATCACGTTATCCTCCGGCCAAACAGGCAGAAAAATTGAATTTAAACATATTGTAAATAATATTTATGTATTTGTCCAGCAATATATATAATAATATTTTACACAGGTCTAAAAATATATTATAATGAATTGGCAAGACTCCGGTCTTTGCCCAGGTTACTGACAAGCCCTCTTATGGCATTCTGAGCCCAGCTTAAGGATCTCATACCTGGGTCTTTGTTCAGATGTTAGTATACTTATTATATAAAGGAGACTGTTATGGATAGAATGGTTGGAACCGTCGTCAGGGGATTAAGGGCTCCGATTATTTCAAAAGGCGATGATATAGTTGAAATAACCGTTGATACGGTTTTGAAAGCCTCTGAATGCGAAGGCTTTTCCTTAAGAGATAAGGACATAGTAGGCATTACCGAAGCCGTTGTTGCCAGAGCGCAAGGCAATTATGCCAATGTTGAACAAATTGCCCGGGATGTGAAAGATAAATTTTCTTGCGACACAGCCGGATTAATTTTTCCTATTTTAAGCAGAAACAGGTTTGCCATATGCCTAAGAGGTATCGCCAGGGCATTTAAGAAAATTTATCTTATGTTCAGCTATCCTTCCGATGAAGTCGGCAATCCTTTGGTTGATTATGACCTGCTTGACAAGGAAGGAATAAATCCATGGACCGATATACTCACCGAACAGGAATTCAGAAAACACTTCAAAGATATCAGGCATGTTTTCACCGGAGTTGATTACATACAGTATTATTCAGATATAATTAGAGACAGCGGATGCGAAGTTGAAGTAATTTTTGCAAATAATCCCGTAAGCATCTTAAAATATACCAAAAACGTATTAACCTGCGACATACACTCCCGAATGAGAAGCAAAAGATTGTTGAAGGAAAAGGGAGCAGAAAAAGTATTGGGCCTGGATGATATACTGAATCATCCGGTAAATGGCAGCGGCTACAATGAAGAATACGGGCTCTTAGGTTCCAACAAGGCTACGGAAGATATGGTGAAGCTCTTTCCCCGGGACTGCCAGGCCTTGGTTGAAAAAATTCAGGATAAATTATTGGAATTGACGGGCAAAAAAATTGAAGTTTTGGTTTACGGAGACGGTGCTTTCAGAGACCCGGTAGGAAAGATCTGGGAACTTGCAGATCCTGTTGTTTCACCCGGTTTTACCAAAGGACTTATAGGCACTCCCCATGAATTAAAGCTAAAATATTTGGCAGACAACCAATTTTCTCACCTGAAAGGAAATGAGCTAAAAAAAGCAATTGCCGATTATATTATGCATAAGGATCGTGAATTAAACGACAGCATGGAGTCACAGGGAACAACTCCAAGAAGGCTCACGGACCTCATAGGGTCCCTCTGCGATTTGACATCCGGAAGCGGAGACAAGGGAACTCCCATAGTATACATTCAAGGCTATTTTGATAATTATTCGGTATAAAAAAAGGGCTTCGAAAACGAAGCCCTCAGACTATTGACAAACCCGCTATTTAGCGGGTTTTCATTTTATGTATTAAATGAATTAATCCTATACATATGATGATTTAGCAAAAAATCAATA
>DCDC01000194.1 GCA_002316225.1 Firmicutes bacterium UBA1065
GTCAGCTCATCCATAAAGGAATCTATATCTCTAAACTTCTTGTAAACGGAAGCAAATCTTACATATGCAACATCATCCACGTTTTGAAGCTCATTCATTACCAATTCGCCTATGAATTCCGTTGAAACTTCATTCTGGAAGGTATTGTACAATTGCTTTTCAACCTTATCCGCAATGGCTTCGATCTGTTCAAGGCTTACTGACCGCTTGTCGCAGGCACGGATAAGGCCGTTTATTATTTTATCCCTGTTATAGCCCTGCCTTGTGCCGTCTCTTTTTATAACAACTATTTGGGTTTCTTCTATTTTTTCGTATGTTGTAAAACGATGCCCGCATTCCATGCATTCCCTTCGACGTCTTATTTTGAACCCATCATCGGTAGGTCTTGTATCAATGACCTTGCTTTCCGCGTAATTACATTTTGGACATCTCATATTCTTCTCCCTTTATCGGTTTACCTAAACGGATTATTTTAAATTACTCATGAATTTTTCATCATTGATGATAAACCTTTCGTGAATTCCTTCACCTATTTGCTTATCTTCATCGTAAGCGGCTACTTTGAAAACCAGTCTCTTCCTGTCTATTTCCACAAGCTCAGCTTCCGCCCATACCTTTTTCCCTACTCTTGTAGCACTTATGTGCTTTACATTAACCAAGGTTCCCACCGTTGAGCATCCCTCCGGCAGATAATCCTTAACACAATTCATGGATGCTGCTTCCATAAGTCCGATCATCATAGGGGTTGCAAACACTTCGGCAGCCCCGCTGCCGAAAACTTTCGCCGTATCTTCCATTCTGACGATTTTTTCCTCTCTGTATTTTAACCCAATAGATATATTTAATTCCATAATACCCTCCGGCAGATATTCTTAAGGTATTATACAATAAAAGATGAAAAAATAAAAGAGGTTTTGAAATTAAAACCTCTTCCGCGACAAAGCAAACATCATATTGCCATTCTGAAGGCTTAGCCTGAAGAATCTCATATTTCAATAATGATGGGATCCTTTGCTTCGCTCATGATGACGAAATTGTGAGCTCAAGATGACATACAGGGACTACTCACTGTCTTTTTAAAGCTTCTACCGGTGGCAGATTAGATGCATTTATTGCAGGATAAACTCCAAACAGAAGTCCCGATGCTAAGGCTACAAAGACTGCTATTTGAATTGAATCAAGATTTACTACGGCAGTAAGCCCGTATCTCGCCACTATGCTAACCGCCCAGGCTCCTAAAAGAATTCCTGCAAGGCATCCGATTATGCTGACATAGACGGCCTCCAATAAAAACTGTATCAGCAAGTCTTCCTTCTTTGCTCCCAGGGCCCTCCTGACACCTATTTCGCTTGTTCTTTCGGTAACAGCCACCAGCATTATATTCATGATTCCGATACCGCCGACCAAGAGGGACACGGCTGCAATACCACCAAGAAGGACAGTCATTATCCTGTTTGCCTGGTCAGCTTCCTTGACCAAATTATTTAAGCTTGTAATTGTCAGAGGTTCTTCTCCCTTTTCGAAGACATTATCTGGCTGGTCCGGTGTGCTGGGTTCTTCTGGCATCGGTTCAACCACAGGCCCGTCAACAGGCATATCTATTCCGCCTTCTTCTACCGGAACCTCTTCCTCTTGGCCGTTACCGGGTTTAATATTGCCTCCCAGGCCAACCTTTCTCTTGTATATCCTGCCCAGCTGTACCATGGCCAGTTCCGCATCTTCTGCGCTGGCGGACTTGGCCCATATTTCCAATATATCTCTTGTCTTGGCTATTTTCATGGCAGAAGTGTAAGGGATGACGATCTTGTCGTCGATTCCGTCTCCCTTGCCTTCACCCTTTTCTCCCAAAACACCTACTATCCTGTAATTTATCCCGTCAATTTTCATTGAATAGCCAACGGGACTCCTGCCGTTTAAGAGGGACTTTGCAACATTGTATCCCAATACTACAACCGGTGACCTTTGTTTAACATGAAGGGATGTAAAGAAATTCCCGCTGACCACCGGGTGGTCTTTGATTTCAGGGTAATATTCATTCACTCCTATTATGTCCATTTCGCTTTCATCCCTTCTCCACCTTATGGGAGTTTCTTCGGTGTATATGACGGGTGTAGCGTATTCTACGCCTGTTACCCTTACCGGCAGGCTTTCTATTTCTTCTATTTCAAACTTAACATTATCCGCATTTGATTTTATGACAATAACATTTTCGCCTAAGCTTTCAAATTGTTCAACTATAGACCTTCTTGCTCCCTCACCTATTCCCGTTAATGAGATTACGGCTGCAACTCCTATGGAAATGCCTAAGACGGTTAAAAATGTTCTGAGTAAATTTGACGTTATGCCGTCCAATGCCATCAATGCAGAAAATTTCAATCTTACAAAAAGATTTGAAATATTCTCTCTTTTTTGCACTATTATCACCCCTTAGTTTTTAACCGGCAGAATCGAGCCATTTTCGGGAACAGACTGACTGGGCATCAAATCCTTGGTGCTTCCCGTAACAACAAGCTGACCTTCTTCCAAGCCGCTTAATACTTCCACATACATGTCATTCATTAATCCTACTTCAATTTCAACTACTTCCACCTCATTTTCTCCAACGAGGACTTCAACCTTCTGTTTGCCGTTTTCTTCGAATACGGCCTCAATCGGAATAAGCAAGGTATCCAGGGATTCTCCCGAATCAACAAAGCAGTTTGTATTCATGCCGGGTCTTAAGCCTTCCCGGCCTTCAACTTTGATTTGTACGTTATATACGGTTTCTCCCGTCCTGTAGTCCGTATAGGAATCCAGTCTCAGGACCTTACCCTCAAAAATCTCTCCCGGAAGGGCATCAACTGTTACGGTAACAGGTGCATCCTGGGATATATATAGGACATCCAAATCGGAAACGGTGGTGTAAATGTACATCTCGTCAGTATTGTATACATCCATGAGCATCAGGGACCACTGGTCGCTTTGTTCGCTAGCGATAATTTCATCCCCTTCTCTGTAATTGACGTAAGCAACCATTCCGTCCGTTGGGGCGGTAACCATTAATTTAGATTTCAGTTCGTTTATTTTATCTATTCTTTTGTAAATGCCTTCTATATCCTGGTAAGCATTATTTATGGCATCAACTTCATTTTGAATCAACTGGGTCACATCACTGCCGGCTATGCGGACAAGGAGGTCCCCTTCTTCAACGAATTCATTGACGCTGACATAGACATCCGTAGCAACTACATTAGAATCATTGCCGCCATGAAGATAAGAATATGATACCTTCTTTTCATTTACAAATGAAAGCACATCACCTGAATAGGATAAGGCCGTTACGGGAGACCCGTTATTCTCGGTATAAATGGTCACTACCATGCCAGGTTGCACAAGGCCGGGATTGTCAGCTTCTATGGTTCCCGTATGTATATAGGACATGCCATAGGGTACCTTGTTCTTGTTCAGTTTGGTTATGGTACCCGGGTACAAGCCGTCGAAAGCAAGCTGAGTCCCGTGCTCCGTTACCTTCCTGTACTGCATCAGTACTTTTTGACCTTCTTGAAGGTTTGCATATTCATATGTATTTACTTTGAAAGAAATCTTTACCTTGCTGTCATCAACGATAGTAGCAATATTGAAGTTTTCTACCTTTTCTCCTTCTTCAACGGAAAGCTCGGTTATACGTCCCCTGATGGGCGCCCTGAATACTATCCCATCATAAGCATTAACCTGGCTTACGTTCGTAATATCCTGATTCAGAATTTTACTCAGGTTGGACAGTTTTTCCTGTATAGCTTCCTGTTTCTTTTGTATGCCTTCAGTCAGTTCGTTCAGTATGTCATCTAGGTTTACTGCAGACAAACGGACCAAATTATCTCCCTTTTTTATCATATCGTTTGGTTCTACAAATACTTCTTCAATCCTGTATGTAACAGATACGCTCATACCGTTTGAATCGGTTATCCCTACCGGCTTTGGTGCGGTTATGGAGCCTCCCCAGTTGCCGCTAAGCTGTCCCGTTAAATTGACTCCTTGCTTTATATCTCCTCTTTCCACGGCCTTTGTTGAGTATCTCGGCCCCGTGGAAGTCTGCAAATCATCGGAGATCATCCATCTGGCCGTTAAATACCCGCCATAGAATACCAATCCTAACACTATAGCTATCGAAATAATTTTTTTATACATTTTTTACCTCCACCACATCATCAGATACTATTTGACCATCTACAAGTCTTATGATTCTTGAGCCGTATTCGGCGATTTGTTCTTCATGAGTTACCTGCACAATTGTCATAGCTTTTTTCCTGTTTAATTCTATAAATAATTCCATGATCATATCTCCGGATTTGGTATCCAGGGCACCTGTCGGTTCATCCGCCAAAATAATGGAAGGATTCCCCACTATAGCCCTGGCTATTGCCACTCTTTGCTGCTGGCCTCCGGACAACTGGGACGGCAAATGTGTCA
>DCDC01000003.1 GCA_002316225.1 Firmicutes bacterium UBA1065
TTTTTATATTCTTTTTTCTTGGGTAATCTTTTTACTGCCATAATTTTGAACCACCCTCAGTTTCACCTAAGGCCTGGCTGGAGAAATAAATAAAAATACCCGGACTGCCCAAGTTCCTGTGGAGAAAAGAACCAGGCACCAAATACTTGGTGCCTGGTACCAGATATTATTTATATTAATTATTATTATTCAGGTTTTTTTCTTTTGCAACAGTAACGATGAAAACCCCAAGCAAAATAAGTACACAGGCAAGAACACTTTTTGTGGTTATGGGTTCTTTTAAAAACAAGATTCCCGTCACTATACTGGTAATAGGCTCAAACAAACCAACGATGCTGGTTACGGTTGGTCCTGAATATTTAATGCTTATAGGAATGAAAGTATTGGCCAAACATGATACAAAAAATGCCAGTAATATTGTATACAACCACCCCTTGGGGGTCATGACAAAGACTAAGTTTTTACTTATAATTCCCGCAACAAACAAGTATACCGAAGAAAACATTGATAAATAAAATGATATTTTAAAAGGATACATAGCATTTAAACCGCTCTTGTCTATGTACAGCATGTGGGTTGCGTAAACCACACCGGATATGAAAGCTGATACAACTCCGATAATATTGAAATCGCCTTCAAAGAATAAGGCCACACCCGTTGTTGACAAAAACAGGGCAATGAGTTTTCCGATGCTAATTTTTTCTTTGAATATGGTTATGCTGGCGGCTGTCACCAATACGGGATAAATATAATGGATGGTTGTAGCCATACCCACGCTAATATAGGAGTAAGACCTGTACAAACATAGGGCAGTGAGGGTAGGTCCCATTGATGCAAGGGTAGCCAGTTTTTTGCCTTGAGCCTTATCTATACTTATATCAATCTTCTTATACTTTAATAATGAATAGAGAAAAGGCAAAGACAGGAGATTTCTGTAAAAGGCAAGGGACATCGTGTTGCTTCCCTCCAAAAAGGTCAGTTTCCCTAATATCGGTGTAAAGCCGTATATAAAAGCTGCCAAAATACCAAATACTATACCTTTTGTCTTATCCATGTCACACCGATTCTATTTACCGCAGCACTTCTTGTATTTTAACCCGGATCCGCAAGGGCAGGGGTCGTTTCTTCCCGGCTTTTCACCTTTTACTACCATCTTTGAACGATTGTATTCCTTTTTTATCTGTTTTCTTTTTTCTTCATCAAAGATGTTTTCCCATTCCTTCATGCCGTAAAGCCATTCGGCTTTTGCATCATACATGTTCCATAATAATTTTTCAAAGTCAAATTCAGCCCTGATTTCGGAGTCTTCGGTCAGATCATCCAAGACCAATCCTTCTTTAAAGCTTGTGTTTGCACCGTCCAAAAATCCTATGTATTCCAAGGGAGTCATATTGTTTACTTCTGCCAATTCCTTAATTTTTCCTTCAATAACCGGGTTTTTGGCCTCTAATATTTTTTTGTAGCAAGCCTCTTCTTTACCCATGTAATCCTTAAAAAAATTATCATAATCTTCCCGGGTTTTAATTGCTTCCAAACCTTCCGTCCACTCTTTATACAAGCTCATAAATTCCTCCAATAAATATTATATTTTTATTTTATCATGAAAATAATAAAATTCAATAATAAATACTGAAAGCGCCCTTTCAGGCGCACAGGTCATTGATAAAACCAAAAAACTAGTTGACTATAAGGTGTATGTAAGGGAAAATAATTATAGATACTAAATAGAAAGAAAGAAGGTAAAGAGAATGGCTAAGAAAAAAAGCATACTAGATTTTCACAATATGAAAAAAAAGGGTGAGAAGGTAGCATGGATTACAGCCTATGATTATCCGATGGCATCATTTGCAGAGCAAGCCGGCATGGATATGATTTTAGTTGGCGATTCATTAGGAATGGTAGTTTTAGGATATGAAGGGACTGTTCCCGTAACCATGGATGATTGCATCTCTCACTGCAAAGCAGTAAGAAGGGGAGCACCTAATACTTTCATAGTAGGCGATATGCCTTTTGGTTCATATCATACAACAGATGCCGATGCAGTGGCTAACGCCGTAAGATTTTTGAAGGAAGCCAACTGTGACGCAATAAAGCTGGAAGGCGGAGTAAGAGTTGCCAGCAGAATAAAAGCTATTGCAGATGCAGGTATAGTTGTAATAGGCCACATTGGATTAACTCCTCAAAGTGCAGGCGTGTTGGGCGGATTTAAAGCTCAGGGCCTTTATGTTGACAGCGCAAGAGCTCTGATAAAGGACGCCTTGGCTGTCCAGGAAGCTGGAGCCTTAGCTTTGTTATTGGAAGCAGTTCCGCCGGAATTAACGGAATTCATTGCAAAGAAACTGACTATTCCAGTTTATTCAATAGGAGCAGGACTTCCATGCGACGGACAATTGATCATATGCGGAGATATGTTAGGCATGTTCCAGGCCTTTACGCCAAAATTCGTAAAGAAATATGCAAATGTAGCTGAAGTAATTACAAATGCCTTCAAGGAATACGTAGATGATGTAAAGGCAGAAAGATTCCCTGAAGACAAACATGTTTACCATGCAAAAGACAGCAAGGAAGATTTTGAAAAATTATTCCAGGAATTTAACTAATAAGCAACATTAAGGGTGCTATATCCAGACTGGGAAAAGAGCATGAGATTGCAGCTCATTTAAAGGAAGTATTAACAAATTTGATTTTACTATAAAGAAAAATTGTATTATAATAAATAAAAACAACTTGAATTCAATCTGAAAAAATACTAATAATAAACTAAGTATAACGGAGGAAAGATGGCACAATTTTTAAGCGACATAGAAATAGCGCAGAAAGCTGAATTGCAGGTTATCAACAACATTGCCGAAAAAATCGGAATACCGGATAAATATGTTGAAAATTACGGCAAGTATAAAGCAAAAATTGACTTCAGGTATTTACAGAATGAATTAAAAGACAAGGAAGATGCAAAATTAATCTTAGTGACAGCAATTAACCCGACACCGGCAGGAGAAGGAAAGACCACAACAACCATTGGCCTGGGAGATTCCCTTTCAAGCATGGGTAAAAAAACAATAATAGCACTTAGGGAACCATCCCTGGGTCCCGTATTTGGAGTTAAGGGAGGAGCTGCCGGCGGCGGATATGCCCAGGTAGTTCCGATGGAAGACATTAATCTCCACTTTACCGGGGACTTCCATGCCATAGGTGCAGCAAACAATCTTTTGGCTGCCATGCTTGATAACCACATACATCAGGGCAATGAGCTCAACATAGATACAAGGCGCATAGTCTGGAGAAGATGCGTTGACATGAATGACAGGCAGTTAAGACACATAGTTGACGGCCTTGGCGGAAAAAGTGAAGGTGTTGCAAGGGAAGACGGGTTTGACATAACAGTTGCATCAGAAGTAATGGCCATATTCTGCTTGTCTAATGATATAGTGGAGTTGAAAGAAAATTTGGCAAAAATAATCGTGGCATATACAAGAGACGGAAAGCCCGTAACAGCAGGACAGCTTAAGGCAGCAGGAGCAATGGCTGCACTTTTAAAGGACGCCCTGAAACCAAACCTGGTACAGACCTTGGAAGGAACACCTGCCTTTGTTCACGGAGGGCCCTTCGCTAATATAGCCCACGGCTGCAACTCGGTAATAGCTACCAGAATGGCAAGCAAGATAGCCGATTATGTAGTTACGGAAGCAGGTTTCGGCGCAGACCTGGGAGCAGAAAAATTCATAGACATTAAATGCCGAAAGACCGGTTTAAGGCCAAGTGCGGTGGTAATAGTGGCAACAGTCAAGGCACTTAAATATAACGGGGGTGTGGCTAAGCAAGACTTGGGAGCAGAAAATCTTGAAGCCCTGGAAAGAGGACTTCCCAACCTCTTAAAACATGTAGAAAATGTAACCCAGGTGTTTAAGCTCCCGGCAGTTGTAGCAATTAACAAATTCCCGACAGACACGGAAGCAGAGCTTAATTTAATAAGGGAAAGATGCAATGAATTAGGCGTAAACATAGCCCTTTCTGAAGTATGGGGAAAGGGAAGTAAGGGTGGTCAGGAACTTGCTGAAGAAGTTTTGCGACTTACGGAAAAAGAAAGCAAGATGGAATATGCCTACGACACCTCTTTACCGATAAAGGAAAAGATCAAGGCTATTTCAACAAAGTTGTATGGGGCCAGCGATGTGGAATTTTCTTCTAAGGCAAGCAAGGAAATTGCAAACTTTGAAAAATTAGGATTTGGCAACTTACCAATATGCATGGCTAAAAATCAGTATTCATTGACTGATGATCCAAAAGTATTAGGAAGACCGACAGGATTTAAAATAACAATAAGGGACATAACCATATCAGCCGGAGCAGGTTTTCTGGTAGCCCTGACAGGAGATATAATGAAGATGCCCGGACTTCCGAAGGTACCGGCCGCGGAATTCATTGATGTAGATGTTGATGGCAAAATCAAAGGTCTCTTTTAGACAGAATATTAAGTCAGACAGCCGGCACACGTGTCGGCTGTCATCTTAAAAAACAGAAAAGGAGTATATACTTGAGTACGGTTTGTTTATCACCAAAAGAAACATCAGATGCCCTCATACAGGCTGCCATAAAGAAGGCATCTTATACCACTGACAAGAGACTTTTATTGAGCTTCATGGCCGGAGCCTATATTGCTCTTGGCGCACAAGGTTTTAATGTTGCGTATGGGAACACCTTTTTAAGGGCGGCAGTATTTCCTGTAGGACTCATGCTTATAGTCCTGGTTGGAGGAGAATTATTTACCGGTAATTGTTTAATGACATTTGGATTGATGCAAAAGAAAATTAGTTTCAATGATTATTGTAAGACCTTGGTCCAGGTATGGGCAGGAAATTTGCTTGGGGCCCTGTTCATAGTATTTTTACTTTATTTTGGCGGGGCCTATGATAAGGCGGAAATGGCACAGACGGCTGCGGCAATTGCAAAGGCAAAGACATCCTTAACCTTTCTCCAGGTCCTCCTTAGGGGAATATTGTGCAATATTCTTGTCAGCCTGGGAGTTTGGCTGGCTGCCACATCAAAGGACACGACAGGGAAGCTTTTGGGATGTTGGTTTCCGGTAATGTTATTCGTTTTTACAGGATACGAACATGTTGTAGCCAACATGTTTTACTTGCCCCTGGGGGCTCTCCTGGATCCTTCCATAACAATTACAAAAATAATTTCAAACTTCATACCTGCCACACTGGGAAACTATATAGGAGGAGGACTCTTGATCCCCCTAATTTACAATAAGGTATATTATAAATAAGTGAGGTCCAAAATGCTAACAGATAAATCAAGCAGAGAATTTGCAAAGCTTCTTGCATCAAAAAATCCCGTACCCGGAGGCGGAGGAGCTGCAGCCCTGACAGCAGCCTTAGGGACTGCCCTGAACTCTATGGTAGCAAACTTCTCCCTGGGTAAAAAGAAGTTCATAGACGCTAAGGCAAAGCATGAGGATTTATTAAGAAGAGGAGAAATACTGAGAGAAAAGTTAATTGACCTGGTGGATAAGGATGCTGAATTGTTTGAACCCTTATCCAAGGCCTATGTTATGCCTTCCAATACCGAGGAAGAAAAACTTAATAAGGAAAAGGAAATGCAAAAATGCTTGAAGGCTGCATGCTCCGCTCCCATGGAAATATTGGAATTAGCCTTTGATGCTATTAAGATGCATGAAGAGATCTTGGATATTTCCTCCAAAAATATTATCAGTGACGTAGGTGTGGGGGTACAATGCCTCAAGGCTGCCTTAAACAGTGCTTATCTTAATGTGCTGATAAATATAAACTCAATTTCTGATGAAGATTATGTGAGGGTAAATAAAGAAAGGGCAGAAAGACTCTTATGTGATGGAAACAATACAGCAGATGAAGTTTTTGCAAAAGTTGTCAACATAATAAACGGTCAGGAGGTGTAAGGTGGGAGAATTATTAAAGGGAAAACCGGTAGCAGATGCAATTGCAAAAGAAGTTAAAGATAGGGTCCAAGAGTTAAAAGCCAAAAATATCCAACCAAAGTTAATGATAGTAAGGGTAGGAGAAAGACCCGATGACATTTCTTATGAGAAGGCTGCAATTAAAAGGATGCAAGGCTGCGGAATAGATAGCCAGGTTGTACTCTTGCCTGCTGACATCAGCCAGAATGACTTTATTGAGAAATTAAAATCTGTCAATAATGATGAATCGGTACATGGCATATTGTTGTTCAGACCCCTGCCCGGGCAAATAGATGAAAGTATTGTAAAACATATTATCAGCCCTGAAAAAGACATTGATTGTTTCAATCCTGCAAACGTAGCAAAAATAGTTGAAGGAGACAAGACAGGATTTGCTCCCTGCACACCAAGGGCTGCCATGGAAATATTAAAATATTACAAGGTAGAATTAAAGGGAAAGAGGGCAGTTGTAATAGGGAGGTCCCTGGTGGTGGGTAAGCCAATGGCAATGCTTTTGCTTGAAGAGGATGCCACGGTAACAATTTGCCACTCAAAAACACCAGAGCTTTCAAAGCTAACTTCAGAGGCAGATATATTGGTAGCCGCAATAGGCAGGGCAAGAATGATCAAGGATGATTTTATTAAAGAAGGCGCAGTTGTAATTGATGTTGGTATTAATGTTGACCGGGATGGAAATATATGCGGGGACGTTGATACTGAAAGATGCAGGGAAAAGGCAAGTCTCATCACACCTGTTCCGGCCGGAGTGGGTTCTGTGACTACTGCTGTATTGGCAAAGCATGTTTTGAAGGCATGCTGCCTGGCTAACAATATCTGACGAATAAGAAACAGAAAGCGCCCTTTGGGGCGCATTTCATGTTTTACCGGATAATTATTTCTTTTCCTTCAACAAGTCTCTTATTTCAGCAAGAAGTTCCTCCTGGGTGGGAGCCGGAGGCCCTTGGGGCTCAGGAGCGGCCTCTTCTTGTTTTTTCAGTTTTTCTTTTGATTTATTTATTAAC
>DCDC01000002.1 GCA_002316225.1 Firmicutes bacterium UBA1065
GCGGATATTTTTATTATTTTTACTCGTCTAAATCCACTTCAACTATTATGGGAAGTATCATGGGGCTTCTTTGAATTTTTTCGTATATAAAGCTGCTCAAAGAATCCTTTATTACCATTTTGATGTTGTTCCATTCCTTAACATTCGTGTCTTCGCATTTTTCCAGGGCTTTTCTCACAACGGTCTTTGATTCTTCTATCAGGTCAATATTCTCCCTAACATATATAAAGCCTCTGGAAACTATTTCGGGGCCTGCCAAAACTCTACCGGTACCCCTTTCGGTGGATAATACAACTATTATCAAGCCGTTTTCGGAAAGAAGCTTCCTGTCCCTGAGAACTATATTTCCTACATCTCCTACTCCCAAGCCGTCCACCAAAATATTTCCGGATGTAACGGTGCCGTTTTTCACTATTGATTTGGAAGTGAGTTCAATAACATCACCGTTATTTCCTATCACCGTATTTCCAACAGGCATGCCCAATTCATGAGCTAAGTTGGCATGCTGGACCAAATGCCTGTATTCCCCGTGAACCGGCATGAAGAACTTAGGTTTTAACAAGGAAAGCATAAGCTTCAGTTCATCTCTCCTGGCGTGGCCCGATACATGGACCTGGGTCAAGGCATCATACAGAACCCTTGCACCTTTCTCATATAAGGTATTTATTATTCTTGAAACGGTAATTTCATTTCCCGGTATGGGGTTGGCTGAAATTATCACCAGATCTCCCGGCTTTATTTGAATTTTCCTGTGGTCATTGTTAGCCATCCTTGCCAGGGCAGACATGGGCTCCCCTTGACTTCCCGTAGTGAGAATAACTATTTCATCATCTTTAAGGCTTTTTACCTCATTAACATTAACGATGGTTCCTTCGGGAGCATTTAAATACCCTAAGTCCAGGGATACCTTGATTGCATTCACCATGCTTCTCCCTGATATGGCAACCTTCCTCTTGTTGACAACGGCAGCATCTATAACCTGCTGCAGCCTGTGAATATTGGAAGCGAAGGATGCAACGATTATACGGGAATCACAGTTTTTAAACACATCCATGAACTTTTGCCCTATGGTTTTTTCTGATTCCGTGAAACCGGGTCTTTCGATGTTTGTGCTGTCGGACATGGCAAGGAGCACGCCTTTACGCCCAATATCCGCAAACTTTCCTAAATCAATGACCTCTTCATTGATGGGTGTATAATCAATTTTAAAGTCTCCCGTATGAACTATAGTTCCGACCGGGGTGTCTATGGCATAAGCCACGGCGTCAGGTATGCTGTGATTAACCCTTATGGGTGTTATTTTAAAGCATCCTAATTTGAAGCTGTCTCCTGCTTTAATTTCATTTAGGGAAGCATCTTCTATTTTATGTTCCAAAAGCTTGTTTTCCACAAGACCTATGGTAAGTTTTGTTCCATAAATGGGAATATTTAATTTCTTCAAAAAATATGGTATTGAACCTATATGGTCTTCATGACCGTGAGTCAAAATAATTCCCTTTACTTTTTCCTTGTTTTTTATCAAATAAGTAATATCCGGTATCACTATGTCGATACCCAGCATTTCATCCCCGGGAAAGGCCATTCCGCAATCTATGATGATTATATCGTTATGGTATTCGATAACTGTGGTGTTTTTTCCTATTTCACCCAGCCCTCCCAAGGGTATAACTTTTAGTTTATGTTTCTTTTCTGCCATCTTTTTTCTCCTTATCAGTGCATTGTGCACAGATACCGGTAAATTTGACCACGTGATTTAGTATTTCAAAATTGTATTGTTTTTCTATGATTTCTTCCAATGCATTCATGAGGTCTTCTTTAACCTCAATGATTTTACCGCATTGTTTGCACAATAAATGATGGTGCTGATGTACTTCTTTGCTGTGGGGCGATAATATTTCATATCTTTGAAATCCGTCATCAAAATTATGTTTGTATACGAGCCCTATGTCTTCAAAAAGAATAAGGGTCCTGTAAATTGTTGCCAATCCTATCTTGGGGTTAATTTCCTGGATTATGTTGTAAATATCCTCCGTTGATAAGTGTTTATCCTTATTCTTGCACAGAACTTCATATACGGTTTTTCTTTGTATAGTTGTCTTGTAACCATTTTTATCAAGCAAATCCGTTAAGTACTCTGCCATATGTCCTCCCCCTGCAGCTTAAATCAAATCATCAGCTATTCCCTCGTACACTTCCTGTACTTCTTTTATTTCTTCCTCGTCCTCAACCTTAACCAGCACTATGCTTCCGTCTTCCATTTCTTCCACATAATAAATCATTCCTTCATCAGAGTCTATCTTGTGAAGAACGGCATACAAAATATCATCAATGTGAAAAGTGGCTTCCACCACCAACTTTTCCAGTTTTCCTTCGTCATTAATCAATTCAATAATATTATCCATAGACTCTCCTTTGATTATTTTATACGCTGCATGTAGCTTGACAGAATCTGTACTGCTGCTAATTTGTCGATAACTTCTTTTCTTTTCTTCCTTCTTACATCAGCTTCTATCAGCATTCTTTCCGAGATTGTCGTGGTAAATCTTTCATCTTCAAGCTCTATGGGCAAATCAATGTGTTTTCTTAACTTCTCCAAAAAATTAAGGACTTTTTCTCCCTGTATTCCAATGCTGCCATCCAGCATTTTTGGTACACCTGCAACGATTTTGGTGACTTTATATTCATCGATGATTTTTTTCAGCTCATTTATGTCATTCTTAATACTGGTTCTTTTTATTGTCTTTACTCCCTGTGCAGTAATCATCAATAAATCGCTGACAGCCACACCTATTGTTTTGTCGCCCACATCCAATCCCATCAGTCTTTCCATAGAAACCTCACACAATTTTGATATAAAAATCCGGGCATTCACCTGCGCAATAAGAGCACAAAACGCACTTTTCCATGACTACTTTACATTTGCCGTCTACCAGCATCAGTGCATTTTGCCTGCATTTTCTCACGCAGTTTCCGCATCCGCCGCACCACTCTTCTATTACTAAAGAGCGTTTTTGATTCCTAATTTTATTTTTTATATTATTACTTAATTCATTGTTTTCCAAATAAGAGATATTTGCCTCTATTTCTTCAATAGTGCTCATACCTATGGCTATAGAGTCCACATAAGATAAGCCGTCAACATATTTAAAAGCTTTTTCGGCTTCCCTTATAAGATGGCCTCCTCCGTAAATTTTCATCGCCATGATGAATTTTTCATTTTCTTTTGCCTTTTTCAAGGCTTCCGTCATATCTTCAATACTTCCGTCCTGGATTCCTATGCCTTTATAGTTAAGCAAAGGAAAAAGAATTTCAATTTCCTTAAACTTTATGGAATCCTTCACTGCCTCCACCCTGTGGGTGGAAATTCCAAAATGCCTGATTATTCCCTGGTCCTTATATTTCATAAAACGGTCAACAGCCTGGTAATGGCCCAAAAAATTATTTCCGTTATCCTGCTCATGGAGCATGAAAATATCCAGGTAATCAGTGTTCATCTCTTTCAAAGCTTTATTGATGCTGTATTCCGCGGTATACTTGTCATATGCATAGCTTTTGGAGGCTATGGTTAGTTTATCCCTGTCTTTATCTTTTATGAATTCTCTTAATATATTATAGTTATCATAAAGCTCGGCAGTGTCAAAAAAGTTTATTCCTCTTTCATATGCGTAATCAAGAAGTCTTACCTTGTTTTCCAATGTATCGGAATTTTGAAGCTTGCTAAGTGAAAGCGTCCCGTAGCAGAGCTTTGATACATTTTCTTTTTCAAACAGTTTTATGTATTTCATGTTTTACCTTTAACAATTTTTGTCAGGCATACAAAAGCAGTATATTTATATACTGCTCAAAGTTGTATTTATCTCTAAGCACATTTATATAGTCTGTGTTCCCCACATGGCGGGGATATACAGGTATTTCCCCATACCTTAAATATCGATTACCTTTAAGTAAACACTCAATATTTCTTCCAGGAGTTCGTCTCTTTCTATTTTTCGGATTAAACTTCTGGCATTGTTATGATTGGTTATGTAGGTGGGGTCACCTGATAAAATATATCCTATGAGCTGGTTGTTAGGATTGTATCCCTTTTCTTTAAGCGACTTGTAAACCTGAGAAATTATCTCCCGGGCTTCATTCAGCGAACCCATGCTGTAATCGAATTTTGCTGTATTATTTACATTATTATCCATTAAAACCACCCCTTGGTATCATTTAACATTGTACTATAGTTTTTAAATAAAATCAATTATTATTTGAGATCCTGCATCTAAAGCCACCTGATGACACTGACTGTCATCCATGGCCTTAGCGAAGGATCTCATGAAAATTTTCTGCTTTAAGCCATCAGATAGAAGCTATCTGCTTTCTTACGGCATTGATAGCATCGTCAGTTTTTTCGGGATTTTTTCCTCCTGCCTGGGCGAAGTCGGGTCTTCCGCCTCCTCCCCCGCCTGAAATCAGGGCTGCTTCTTTAACCATATTTCCCGCATGTATTCCCTTGTTCACCAAATCCTTGGTAACAGCTGATACATACAATACCTTATCTCCCAAATCTGAAGCCAATATCACGGCACAGCTTTCATTTTTGTCTCTTATCCTGTCGGCAATTTCTCTTAGAGTATTTGCATCCTTGTCTTTAAACTTGAGGGCAAAAAACCTGACGCCGTTAATTTCTTCATATTTGTCAAGTATCTCATCAAGGCTTGACTTTAACAATTCATTGTTTAATCTCTGGATTTCCTTATCCTTTTCCTTGACTTCCTTCTTCAGCTGGTTTACCTTGCCAGGCAATTCATCCTTGGTTGTCTTCATGGATAAGGACAGTTCATCGGTTAAATCATCCAATTCCCTCAAATAATCTATGGCTGCTCTTCCCGTAATGGCCTCTATTCTCCTTACCCCTGAAGCTATGCTGCCTTCGGAAAGAATTTTAAACACTCCTATTTTAGCAGTTTGGTCGATGTGGGTTCCGCCGCACAATTCCTTGCTGAAATCCCCAACGCTCACAACCCTTACCTTATCTTCGTACTTCTCATCAAACAAGGCAATGGCTCCGGACTTTTTAGCTTCTTCCATGCTGAGGATTTCGGTTTTTACCGTATAGTCGGCCAGGATTGCTTCATTTACCCTTCTTTCGATTTCTTTCAAAGTTGCCCTGTCCAGGGCTTCAAAATGGGTGTAGTCAAAACGAAGCCTGTCTTGAGATACATATGAACCTGCCTGGTTTACATGGTCTCCCAGCAATTCCCTCAAAACCTTGTGCAGCAAGTGAGTGCAGGTATGATTCTTTGCGGTGTTCTTTCTTTGGTCGCCATTTACCTTGGCCCTTATGGTGTCACCAACGGAAATGCTTCCTCTTATTACTTCGGTGTCATGGAGGTAAATACCGTTATTGAATTTATGAGTATCGGTTACCCTTGCCAGCATTTCATCGGCAGTGAATTCACCGGTATCCCCGGTCTGTCCGCCGCCCTCGGCATAAAAGGGAGTTTTGTCAAGAACAATGATTCCCGACTGGCCTTCGTTTATCGTATTTACCTGTTCCGAGCCCACAACTATGGCAAGGACCTCGGCATCATCTTCCAGGGTATTGTAACCTGTAAAGACGGTTTTATCCGTATTAAGGGTAAATTCATTATCCCTCCAGCCTGAAGCCCCGGTGGCTTTCCTGGCTTCCCTTGCCATCCTCCTGTGCTCTTCAAACACCTTGTCAAACTGGTCTTTATTTAGACCAAAGCCGTTTTCCTTAAGTATTTCTTCCGTCAATTCATATGGGAAACCATAGGTATCATAAAGTCTGAAGGCAACATTTCCGTCCAGCTCTTTTGCCTTTGTTTCTTTTAACTCTTGAATTTCCTTCATCAGGAGTTCAAGGCCCTGGTCGATGGTTTTTTTGAATTTTTCTTCTTCGAGGCTTATAACCTTCAGTATGTAGTTTTCTTTTTCCCCTAATTCAGGATATACTTCTTTCCAGTTATCTATTACGACCTTTGCGGTCTTGGTTAAAAACTCGCCATCTATTCCCAATAACTTGCCCTTGCGGATAGCCCTTCTGATCAAACGTCTTAAAACATAGCCTCTTCCTTCATTTGATGGTATTACTCCATCCCCTACCATAAAGGTTGCTGCCCTTGAGTGGTCACAGATAATTCTCATTAAAACGTCGCTTTCCCGTTTTTGTCCGTAAGGTATCCCGCAAATTTCAGCTAATTTATTTACAATAAAGATTAAAGGTTCCACATCAAAGACCGTGGGTTTGTCTTGTAGCACGGCTGCTACCCTTTCAAGTCCCATGCCCGTATCTATGTTGGGATTAGGAAGGGGGTGATATACACCTTGTTCATCCTTGTCGAATTGTGTAAATACCAGATTCCAGATTTCTATGAACCTGTTGCAGTCACATCCCGGTTTACAGTCAGGTGAACCGCAGCCTCTGTCGGCTCCGGTATCATAATATATTTCAGAACACGGGCCGCTGGGTCCTACTTCCAGTTCCCAGAAATTATCATCCTTTCCAAGTCTGACTATCCTTTCCATGGGGAGGCCTACCTTGGTGTGCCAGATATTCTCGGCTTCATCGTCTTCCAAATACACGGTAACCCACAGCCTATCCTCTTCAATCTTCAGTACTTCGGTTAAGAGTTCCCAGGCCCACGCTATTGCTTCATTCTTAAAATAATCACCGAAGGAAAAGTTTCCGAGCATCTCAAAAAAAGTTAAATGCCTGGCTGTGTAGCCAACATTTTCAACATCTCCCGTTCTCACACACTTCTGGCAGGTGGCCATTCTCTTGGCAGGTGGAATTTCAGCACCGGTGAAGTATTTTTTCAGAGGTGCCATGCCTGCCCCTATCAATAAGAGGCTCTTGTCATTTTTGGGTATTAAAGAAAAGCTTTGCTCCGTTAAATGTCCCTTGCTCTTAAAAAAATTAAGGTATTCTTTTCGAATATTGTTGATTGAAAATCTATCTAATTTATCCACCTTGTTTCCTCCGTATAATAGTATGAACAATATGTACTTTATTATGAAATTATAATGTATTCTTTCCATCATTGTCAAGAAACATTTGGGGACGGTTCTTTTTGTTCCCGGCGCCATTATGCCGTCTGAGTGTTAACAAAAAGAACCGTCCCCCAAAACTTGTGTGGGCTTAATTAGTGTTGACAGTGAATTTCGTCATCCTCCGGTTTGTAGTTTTCCAAACCTTTGATTACCTTGTTGTTTTTCTGTGCGTAATCATAAAGGGCTGATTTAACAGCCTGCTCTGCAAGAACCGAGCAGTGAATCTTTACGGGTGGCAGACCTCCCAAAGCTTCCACCACAGCCTTGTTTGAAAGCCCTACTGCCTCATGAATGCTTTTTCCCTTTATCATCTCAGTGGCAATGCTTGATGAAGCAATTGCCGAGCCGCAGCCGAAGGTTTCGAATTTTACATCCTCTATTATTTCGTCTTTATTAATCTTAAGATATATTTTCATTATATCCCCGCACTTGGGGTTTCCTACCTGGCCGACACCATCAGCATTTTCAATTCTGCCTACATTTCTTGGATTTCTGAAATGGTCCATTACAATTTCTGAATACATTTTATCTTCTCCGTTAATTTAATTTTTTTTCAAATCTTCGTCATTTTTTATGGGGGACATGGCCCTTAATTTTGCAATTATATTTTTCATTGTTTCTACGGTATAATCTATATCTTCTTCGGTTATTTCCTCACTCAGGGTAAAACGGATCGACCCGTGGGCTGTTCCGTGATCTAGTCCCGTTGCCAGCAATACATGTGACGGGTCCAGAGAACCTGATGTACATGCAGACCCGCTTGAAGCTGATATACCTTCCATATCCAGGAGCAGCAATATGGATTCGCCTTCCACATATTTAAATGAGAAGTTTACATTGTTGGGAAGTCTCCTGGTGGGATGACCGTTTAGGACCACATCGGGAATATTATTTTTTATTCCTTCAACGAGCCTGTTTCTGAGGGCTGTTAGTCTTTCGGCACGCTCATCTAAATTTCGAGAAGCAATTTCGACAGCTTTCCCGAATCCTACTATATTCTGAACTCCTTCGGTACCGGCTCTCCTGCCTCTTTCCTGGCCGCCTCCATGAATAAAGTTATCGATTCTTGTTCCCTTTCTGATATACATGCCTCCAATGCCCTTAGGTCCGCCTAATTTATGGGCAGACATCGACATCAAATCTATATTCAGCTTGTTAACATCAATCCTAATGCTTCCAAAAGCCTGAACGGCATCCACATGGAAGAGGATCCCGTGTTCTTTGGCGATTTTCCCTATTTCCTCGATAGGCTGTATGGTTCCTATTTCATTGTTGGCGTACATAACCGAAATCAGCATGGTTTCTGGTCTTATTGATTCCTTCAGCTGTTCCAGGTCCACGAGCCCGTACCTGTCAACATCCAGGTAAGTTGTTTCCACTCCGAATTTTTCTAAGTATTCGCAAGTATGAAGTATTGCGTGATGCTCAATTTTAGTTGTGATTATGTGATTCTTTCCCTTGTTGAAATTTGCAAAAGCAACTCCCTTTAAAGCCCAGTTGTCAGATTCGGTACCTCCTGCCGTAAAATATATTTCTTTTTCATCGGCATTTATAAAGTCTGCCAGTGTTTTTCTTGCCTTTTCTATGGCTTGCTTTGATTTTCTGCCCAATTCATATAATTGACTCGATGGATTTCCGTACAGTTCATCAAAGTACTGTCTCATTTCATCAAGAACTTCTCTTTTCACCCTTGTGGTGGCAGCATTGTCAAGATAAAGCTTCTTGCTCATTTTCTTCCCTCCGATAGCATTTTTTTCTGTTCCTCGCACATATCAGCCAAGGTTATGTTGTCAATAACATCGTTAATACTTTTTTCAATCTTCTCAAATATGACTCTTGTAGCACATATTGATTCCCTGGAGCAAACTTCTTTATTTAAGCAATCAGAAGTTGTTATTTCTCCCTCAAGGGTTCTCAATATCATTCCGACGGTTATTTCCTCGGGGGGTTTTGCAAGAAGATATCCTCCCTGGGGTCCTCTCACCGTATCAATGTAGCCGCTTTTTTTTAATTTTGCAAA
>DCDC01000216.1 GCA_002316225.1 Firmicutes bacterium UBA1065
ACAATACTTAGAGCAGTTCACAAGTATAAGGATTCCAGAGAGCAGTTTGAGCAAAGAACACACAAGAGATTGATTGACATAACGAATCCTACTCCAAAGACTGTAGATTCACTGATGAAATTGAATTTGCCCGCTGGAGTAGACATTGAAATCAAATTATAATAGTAAACGGCAAGTAGAGAAGACACACTCTGCTTAGAATGATTGCGCATGCAATCCGCTGTAAGATATCAGGAGGTGTAAAATGAAAGCAATTTTAGCAAAAAAATTAGGAATGACTCAAGTGTTCAATGAACAAGGAGAAATTATTCCGGTTACCGTTTTGGAATCCAAGGATATGGTTGTAGTTCAGAAAAAGACGGTTGAAAAAGACGGATACAATGCCATACAGGTAGGATTCGGAGACGTAAAAATAAAAAATGTTATTAAACCTAAGAAGGGTCATTTTGATAAAGCAAAAGTAGAGCCTAAAAGATTTTTGAGAGAATTTAGAGTAGATAACATTGACGATTATGAAGTTGGCCAGAAAATTGGCGTTGATATTTTCCAAGCCGGAGAAAAGGTAGATGTTACCGGAATTTCAAAAGGTAAGGGATTCCAGGGAAGCATTAAAAGACACGGTCATGCAAGAGGCGATATGAGCCATGGTTCCAAGTTCCACAGGTTAAGAGGTTCTTTGGGAGCTTCTACGGGAATGTCAAAGGTAGTTAAGGGAATGAAGGCTCACGGCCACATGGGAAATGAAAAAGTAACGGTATTAAACCTTGAAGTGGTAAGAGTAGATGCAGATAAGAATGTGATACTCGTAAAAGGTGCAGTGCCGGGACCTAAAAAAGGTTTGGTAAAAATCAGAGAAGCAGTTAGGAAATCTAAGTAGACTGCATGAAAGGAGGATTAACGATGCCAAAAGTAGCTCTTTATGATATAACAGGCAGCCAAATAGGTGACATTGAGTTAAGAGACGATATATTTGGTGTGGAAGTAAACAGACACGTAATGTATGAAGCTGTTAAGAATTATTTGGCTAATCAAAGACAAGGAACTCAGTCTGCCAAGACCAGAGGAGAAGTGAGAGGCGGCGGCAGGAAACCCTGGAGACAAAAAGGAACAGGCCGTGCAAGACAAGGAAGTATCAGAGCACCTCAATGGGTGGGCGGTGGAGTAGTATTTGCACCAAAACCGAGAGATTACAGCTACAAGCTTCCTAAGAAAATAAAAAGATTAGCCCTTAAATCAGCTTTGAGTTCAAAGGTAAAGGATAATGAAATTATCGTAGTCGACAGCTTGGTTCTTGACAGACCCAAGACTAAAGATATGGTTAAGGTATTGTCAAATCTTAAAGCCGGTAAGAAAACATTAATAGTTATACCTGAAAGAGATGAGAATGTAATATTAGCATCAAGAAATATTCCGGGTGTAAAAACGGCATATGTAAATACAATCAACGTATACGACATATTAAACTGTGATTCATTCCTGATAACCAGGGAAGCAGTAAATAAGGTGGAGGAGGTGTACGCATAATGCGCGATCCACACGATATAATCATAAGACCTATTGTAACAGAAGCAAGCATGAATGCCATGGCAGAAAAGAAATACACTTTTGTTGTAGATAAAAAATCAAACAAAACAGAAATCAAGAATGCTGTGGAAAAAATCTTCGGTGTTAAGGTAGCAAGTGTGAACACTATGAACATGACCGGCAAGAAAAAGAGAATGGGTATGACCGTTGGAAAGAGGCCGGACTGGAAAAAGGCCATTGTTACATTAACAGAGGATAGCAAAACAATAGAATTCTTTGAGGGAATTTAAGGTTTCGATTTAGCAGATGAATTATTGATATTTAAAGAAGGAGGAAAATCTCATGGGTATTAGAAAATACAGACCGACCTCTCCTGGGTTGAGGCAGATGACTGTTTCAACATTTGAAGAAATAACGAGTGATAAACCTGAGAAATCTCTTTTAGCTCCGTTGAAAAGCAAGGCAGGAAGAAATGCGCACGGTAGAATTACGGTTCGTCACAGGGGCGGCGGAGAAAAAAGAAAATATAGAATTATAGATTTTAAAAGGGATAAAGACGGAGTTCCGGGAAAAGTTGCATCAATAGAGTATGATCCAAACAGAAGCGCATACATTGCACTTATAAATTATGTTGACGGAGAAAAAAGATATATCATAGCTCCGTATAAACTGCAGGTTGGAGATACCATCGTTTCAGGCGAGAATGTTGACATTAAGATTGGAAATGCACTCCCTGTAAGGAATATTCCGGTTGGTACCTTGATTCACAATATCGAGTTAAAACCGGGCAAGGGAGGACAAATGGTGCGTTCGGCAGGAAATTCTGCCCAGCTTATGGCAAAGGAAGGCAAGTACGCACAGGTTAGACTCCCCAGCGGCGAAGTAAGAATGATCAGCATGGACTGCAGGGCAACAATAGGCCAGGTTGGAAATATCGACCACGAGAACATAACCATAGGCAAAGCCGGAAGAAAGAGACACATGGGAATCAGACCTACGGTAAGAGGTTCGGTAATGAATCCTAACGATCACCCGCATGGTGGTGGAGAAGGAAGAGCTCCGATAGGAAGACCGTCACCGGTTACACCTTGGGGTAAACCGACATTGGGATATAAGACTCGTAAGAAAAACAAGAAGTCTGATAGCATGATAGTTAGCAGAAGAAGCAAGAACTAAGCAGGTTTGAAAGGAGGAAATGGTGAATGGGTAGATCGCTTAAGAAAGGACCTTATTGCGAACCAAGTCTTATGAAAAAGATTGTGGAAATGAATGAAGCAAATACCAAAAAGGTAATAAAAACTTGGTCAAGAAGATCGACAATATTCCCCGAAATGGTTGGCCATACATTAGCCATACACGATGGCAGAAAGCACGTTCCTGTATATATAACTGAAGACATGGTTGGACACAAGCTGGGTGAATTTGCTCCGACAAGAACATACAGGGGACATGACAAGTCCGACAAGACTTCCAAAGTTAAATAAGAAGGGAGGCAGCTTAATGGAAGCTAGAGCAGTTGCTAAATATATACGAATATCACCAAGAAAGATGAAATTCGTATGTGACATGGTAAGAGGCAAGCATGTTGACGAAGCATTGGCAATTCTGAAATTCCATCCCAGCAAGGGAGCAAAAATTTTGGAAAAGGTGGTTAAATCTGCCGTAGCTAACGCTGAAAACAACTTTGATATGGATAGAGATAAATTATATGTTTCAAATGCCTATGCAAATCAGGGACCAACTCTGAAAAGATGGAGACCAAGAGCAAAGGGTGCGGCATATAAAATATTGAAAAGAAGCAGCCACGTTGGTGTAGTTGTAAAAGAAAGAGATTAGCAAAGGCAAAGGAGGTAAAAAATGGGTCAAAAGGTAAACCCTCATGGACTAAGAGTTGGTATAATCAATGATTGGGACTCAAAGTGGTATGCAGATAAAAAGAGTTTCGGTGATAATTTAATAGAAGACTATAAGATTCGTGAATATATAAAAAAGGAACATTATCAGGCAGGTATTGCAAAAATCGAAATCGAAAGATTTGCAAGCCGTGTTAAGGTGAGCGTATTTACGGCAAAGCCGGGTATGATAATCGGCAAGGGCGGTACCGGTGTTGATGTTCTGAAAAACAACATAGAAAAAATAACAGGCAAGACTGTAATAATCAATGTGGAAGAAGTTAAAGTGCCTGAACTGAACGGACAATTAGTCGCAGAGAATATCGCATCCCAGCTTGAGAAGCGTATATCATTCAGAAGAGCTATGAAGCAGGCGATGCAAAGAACCATGAAGATGGGCGCAAAGGGAATTAAAACAAGCGTATCCGGAAGGTTGAACGGAGCCGATATGGCAAGAACCGAAGGATATTCGGAAGGTAAAATTCCTCTTCAAACTTTAAGATCAGACATAAGCTACGGTTTTGCGGAAGCAGATACCACCTTCGGAAAGATCGGTGTTAAGGTTTGGATATGCAGGGGCGAAATCTTAAGAAAACCCGGATCATTATTATCGGATTATCAAGAGCCCACAAGAGCGCTTAACGACAGCAGAGACGGTAAGAAGAAAAGAAGAACTAATGTTAAGAAAGACAAAAAGCAATAAGTCCTTGAAGGAAGGAGGAAACGATTATGTTAATGCCTAAGAGAGTAAAACGCCGTAAACAACAGAGAGGAAGAATGACAGGAATTGCAACCAGAGGCAATACCATCACCTACGGCGAATATGGTCTGCAGGCAATTGAGCCAGCTTGGATAACATCAAACCAAATCGAAGCTGCCAGAAGAGCAATGACAAGGTCAGTTAAGAGAGGCGGCCAAATTTGGATTAAAATATTTCCGGATAAACCGGTGACTAAGAAACCAGCCGAAACACGTATGGGTAAAGGTAAGGGTTCACCAGAGTATTGGGTAGCAGTAGTGAAACCGGGCAGAATTTTATTTGAAATGTCAGGAGTTTCCGAAGATGTTGCCAGGGAAGCAATGAGACTTGCCAGCCACAAATTGCCTGTAAAATGCAAATTTGTTGCTAAGGAAACGGCAGCAGAAAAGGATGGTGAAGCAAATGAAAGCTAAGGAATTAAGAAGTAAATCAATTGATGAATTGAACAAGACTATGGCGGATTTGAAGACGGAACTCTTCAATTTAAGATTTCAGCTTGCAACGGGGGAACTTGATAACCCTATGAGAATAAATAAAGTTAAGAAAGATATTGCACGTATAAAAACCGTGATTCGCGAGCGCGAGTTGAATATAAACGTGGAATAACAGAAAGGAGGATTTACTTTGGAAAGAGGCAACAGGAAAGTAAGAATCGGTAAAGTTGTAAGTGATAAAATGGATAAGACGATAGTAGTTGCTACTGAAAAGCTTGTGGCACATCCTCTTTATAAAAAACAGATTAAAACAACTAAAAAATATAAAGTACATGATGAAGAGAACCAGTGTCAAGTAGGTGATACGGTTAAAATAATGGAAACCAGACCCTTGTCAAAGGAAAAACGATGGAGATTGGTTGAAATAATAGAAAAGGCTAAATAACCCCATAGACACTTGAAGGGAGGTAAAAACATGATACAAGCAGAGTCAAGACTAAGAATCGCAGACAATTCAGGAGCAAAGGAAGCGCTTGTTATAAGAGTATTAGGCGGTTCAGTTGTTAAATACGGAAATATTGGCGATATAGTTGTATGTACGGTTAAATCCGCAACACCCGGTGGAGTTGTTAAGAAGGGTGATGTGGTTAAAGCAGTAATAGTAAGAACCAAGAAAGGCATGAGAAGAAAAGACGGAACATATATCAGGTTTGACGAAAATGCCGCAGTTATAATAAAAGATGATAAGACACCCGTAGGGACACGTATATTCGGACCTATAACAAGAGAATTAAGAGACGGGAAATTTATGAAGATTATCTCACTGGCACCGGAAGTACTTTAATAGGAGGTGTATAAAGATGCACGTAAAAAAGGGCGACAAAGTAGTAGTTATAGCAGGCAGCGACAAGGGTAAAATTGGAAAGATTCTTGTAAACATGCCCAAGGAAAAAAGGGTTGTGGTTGAAAATGTCAATATGCAGACAAAACATCAGAAACAGACTAAAGAAATGCAACAGGCAGGAATTATATCCAAAGAAGGACCAATAAGCTCCTCAAATGTTATGCTGTATTGCGATAAATGCAAATCAGGAGTGAGAACTCAGATAAAAATAGAAAACGGTAAAAAAGTCAGAGCATGTAAAAAATGCGGTACGGTTTTATGATAATGCCGGAAGGGAGGTACAAATATGGCCAGATTAAGAGACGCATATAAGGAATATGTAGTACCGGCTATGATGGAAAAGTTTCAGTATAAAAGCATCATGCAGGTGCCGAAAATAGAAAAGATTATTTTAAATATGGGCGTTGGCGATGCAAAGGAAAATTCAAAGTTTTTGGACAATGCCGTGGAAGAAATGACATTGATTGCAGGTCAAAAGCCTGTTGTAACCAGAGCAAAAAAATCAATATCCAACTTTAAAGTAAGACAAGGAATGCCGGTAGGTTGCAAGGTTACTTTGAGAGGAGACCGCATGTACGAATTCTTCGATAAGTTAGTCAACATTGCATTACCAAGAGTAAGAGACTTCAGAGGTGTATCTAAGACAGCTTTTGACGGCAGGGGAAACTACGCTCTGGGAATTAAGGAACAGTTGATTTTTCCTGAGATAAATTATGATAAAATCGAAAAAATCAGAGGTATGGATATAATCATCACAACTACGGCTAATACTGACGAAGAAGCCCTTGAGCTTTTAAGCTTGCTGGGCATGCCTTTTAGAAAGTAAGGAGGGAAAGGAATGGCAAAAACATCTCTAAAGATTAAACAAAGCAGAAAACAGAAGTTTTCAACAAGAGAATATACAAGATGCAAAATTTGCGGAAGACCTCATGCTTATCTAAGAAAATATGGTATATGCCGTATATGCTTTAGAGAATTAGCTTACAAGGGTCAGATACCTGGCGTCAAGAAAGCCAGCTGGTAAAATTTAGAAGAAGGAGGTTACTTACATGGTAATGACAGATCCTATCGCAGATATGCTAACAAGAATAAGAAATGCCAATCATGCAAAACATGAATTTGTTGATATACCGGCTTCAAAGATTAAGAAGGAAATAGCTAATATCTTGTTGGAAGAAGGATATATTAAGGGCTTTGATGTTATAGATGACGGGAAGCAAGGTATTATAAGGATCGAACTTAAATACCAGCAGAACAAGGAAAGAGTGATTACCGGGATTAAAAGAATTTCTAAACCGGGACTCAGAGTTTATGTCGGCAAAGAAGATACACCTAAGGTTTTGGGTGGCTTGGGCATAGCTATACTTTCCACATCAAAAGGAATCTTAACAGATAAAAAAGCAAGAAAACAGGGAGTTGGCGGAGAAGTAATCTGCTACGTATGGTAAAATAACGAATAGGAGGTGCCGATATGTCAAGAATAGGGATAAAACCTGTAACTATACCTGCAAATGTTGAAGTTAAAGTAGACGGGAACAATTATGTCGTTGTTAAGGGCCCCAAGGGACAGCTTGAAAAGCAGTTGCCAAAGCTCGTTAACATAGAAGTGGAAGGAAATACAGTTAAAGTTTCAAGAGACTCAGATGAAAAAGAATACAGGTCACTTCACGGACTTACAAGAACTTTAATCAACAACATGGTTGTAGGTGTTACGGAAGGATACCAAAAAACCCTTGAAATTGTTGGTGTTGGATACAGAGCACAAAAACAAGGGAATAAATTGCTTTTATTCTTAGGTCTCTCCCATCCCGTTGAAATGGAAGATCCTAAGGGAATTGAAACAGTAGTTGACGGTACGAACAAGATTATCGTTAAAGGTATAGATAAACAACAAGTAGGAAATTATGCAGCCGTTATCAGAGACTGGAGAAAACCTGAACCTTACAAGGGTAAAGGAATCAAGTACATTGACGAGGTTGTAAGACGTAAGGCCGGAAAGACCGGTAAATAGCAGAGAAAGGAGTGAGTGTATTGCTTAAAAAGGTTGATAAGAATCAAAAGAGGATTATAAGACACAATAGAATAAGAAATAAAATCACAGGTACTCCTGAAAGACCTAGATTGAATATATTTAAAAGTTCTAAGCACATATACGCTCAGGTTATTGACGATGTTACCGGCACAACTTTAGTCAGTGCTTCAACCTTAGACAAAGAGTTAAGAGATAAGGTAGCTAATTTGACTAAACAGGAAGCAGCAAAGTTAGTCGGTAAAACTGTAGGAGAAAGAGCGAAAGAAAAAGATATAAATGCTGTTGTTTTTGACAGAGGCGGTTATTTATATCACGGAAGAGTAAAGCTTCTTGCAGAAGGAGCCAGAGAAAGCGGACTTGAATTTTAAATAAGGAGGTTAGTCATGGAGCAACGTGGGCGTATAGATGCAAGCCAATTGGATATAAAAGAAAAAGTTATCAGCATCAACCGTGTTACTAAGGTTGTTAAGGGCGGCAGGAACTTCCGTTTCAGCGTGTTGGTTGCTGTTGGTGACGAAAATGGTCATGTGGGAGTAGGAATGGCTAAGGCTGTTGAAATTCCTGATGCCATCAGAAAAGCAATCCAAGATGCCAAGAAGAATATGATTAAAGTGCCACTGAGAGATACAACAGTGCCGCATGAGATAATTGGAAGATATGGTGCAGGCAAAGTTCTCATTAAACCGGCAAAGGAAGGTACAGGAATTATAGCAGGCGGACCGGTTCGTGCAGTGATGGAACTTGCAGGCATTAGAGATATCAGAACAAAATCATTGGGGTCCAATAACCCGAGAAACGTGGTTAATGCAACGATGGAAGCCCTGAAATCCCTCAAGAGCCCTGAAGAAGTAGCAAGAGTAAGAGGGAAAGCAGTGGAAGAAATCTTAGGTTAAGAGGTGATAATGATGGCAACGATTAAAATAAAGCAAACCAAAAGCTCGATCGGAAGAAAACCAAACCATATAAAAATCATAAAAGCTTTAGGTTTGAAAAGAATAGGCCATGTAGTTGAAAAGGAAGATACTCCTCAAATCAGAGGAATGATTAACAAGGTTGATTATATGGTAGAGGTTATTGAATAACTACAAGGAGGTGTTTAAAATGAAACTTCACGAGTTAAAACCCAATCCCGGCAGTACTAAAAACAGAAAAAGATTAGGGAGAGGTACGGCTTCAGGACAGGGAAAGACAGCAGGCAGAGGTTCGAAAGGTCAAGGCTCCCGTTCAGGCGGATTAAAGGGACCGGGATTTGAAGGCGGAAACATACCTCTTTACAGGAAACTTCCAAAGAGAGGATTCACAAATATTTTCGCAACTCAGTATGCTGAGTTGAATGTCGAAGTTTTGAATCAATTTGATGATGGAACGGAAATTACTCCGGAGCTTCTTAAATCAGTGGGGATATTAAAAAAACAACTTGACGGAGTGAAAATTCTTGGAAATGGCGAACTAGAAAAGAAGCTTACGGTTAAGGCTCATAAATTCAGTAAATCAGCCGTGGAAAAGATTGAAGCTGCCGGCGGTAAAGCTGAGGTGATTTAGTTGTTTGAAACTTTAAAGAATGCTTGGAAAATCCCTGATTTAAGAAAGAGAATATTATTTACCCTATTAATGCTGGTAATATACAGATTAGGTGCCATGATTCCGGTTCCGGGTATTGACAGAGCAGTTGTTGAAAGCATGTTTCAAGGAACCGCAGGAGGTCTTTTGGACTTCTTCAACATGATGAGCGGCGGCGCTTTCAAAGATTTTACAATATTTGCATTAAATATATATCCATATATTACTTCTTCAATTATTCTTCAGTTACTGACCATTGCCATTCCAAAATTAGAGGAAATATTCAAGGCTGAAGACGGAAGAAAAAAGATGGCTCAATGGACCAGGTACATTACTGTTGCATTGGCATTGATTCAAGCTACAGCTTACAGTATAGGATTCTTCAATTCAGCCATCATTGAAAAAAGCTTTTTATCAATATTCTCGGTAATTATAGTTTTAACGGCAGGAACAGCATTCCTGATGTGGCTGGGTGAGCTGATTACGGAAAAAGGCATCGGAAACGGTATATCATTAATCATCATGATAGGTATAGTATCCCAGTATCC
>DCDC01000118.1 GCA_002316225.1 Firmicutes bacterium UBA1065
AGGTATGGAAGAATTCTTCCTGGGTACTTACTTTTCCTGCAATGAATTGTATGTCGTCAACCAATAAAACATCGGCCTTCCTGTAAGTATTCCTGAACTCTTCATTGGTACCGTCCTTGATTGAGTTGATAAGGTCATTGGTAAAAGTTTCGCTGGTTACGTACAGAACATAGGCATTAGGGTTGTTTTCTAATATGTAGTGTCCTATTGCATGCATTAAATGAGTTTTTCCAAGACCCACACCCCCATAGATGAACAAGGGGTTATAAGTGGTTGAAGGTGCTTCCGCAACAGCTAAGGCAGCAGCATGAGCAAAACGATTGCTGTTTCCTATGATAAAGTTGTCAAACCTGTATTTGGGATTCAGTTTTCGTCCGTTGTATGAGTTATCCGTTTCGTCAAAATTATTAACATCGAATTTCTTGCTTTCTTCTTTGTCGATACTTTCTCCCGGAATGGTAAATATAATCTCGGTATCCTTTTTTAAAACATATTCAAATGCGTTTTTAAGAAAATTATAGTGTCTTTTCCTTATGGTGTTCCTTAAAAAATCATCCGCAGTCTCCAAATAAATGGTGTTGTTCTTATATGCTACTATTTTGAGGGGTTTAAACCAGGTGTTAAAGCTTACTTGATTAGTATCTTCTTTTACTATATCAAGTACTTCATTCCATAATTCTTCAAAATTCATAATTACCTCCGGCGTTGATAAAAAAATTAACAATATGTTGATAAAAGCTACATATATTGATAATATTATAGGATATAAACAGGTGTTTATAAAAAAGTGAACATGTGTGATAATTGAGATATTTAATATTTGCAGTGCAGAATTAATTAAGTTGTCCAAAAAAAATGTTGATAAAAAAGTTATCCACAGACACTTATCATAGTATCATTTTTTATCCACAATTTCAATTTAATTTTAAATATTTTAAAAAATATTTGCAATATGACAAAAAATATAGTATATTACAATAGCATTGAAGGCGGTCACATAGAATGAAAGATCTTACCTATAGGCATTAAAATTTCTGTGTTGACATAAGTATTTAAAAATAATATAATTTTTAAATATGAAAAATTAGATATTTATATATATATCTGGTAGCAAGGAGGTGTCTTTTTTGAAGAGAACTTATCAGCCGAAAAGAAAACAAAGAAGCAGAGAACACGGTTTTTTAAAGAGAATGAGTACAAAATCCGGTAGAAATGTATTGAAGAGAAGAAGGGCAAAAGGTAGAAAAAGATTGTCAGCATAAGGCCGCAGGAGTGGCCTTTTATTCAATATGTACATTTAAGGAAAAAAAATGATAATTCTAAAAAAGAATAAAGATTACAAATCTGTATATGATTGCAATAATTCCATATCTGACTACAATCTTGTCATATTTATAAAAAAGAATGATTACAAGTATAGCAGATTTGGTTTTACGGCTGCAAAAAAAATAAAAAAAGCAGTTGAACGCAATCTTGTCAGAAGAAGACTGAAGGAAATAGTCAGACATAAAGAAGACAGTATAAAGGAAGGCTACGATATTGTCCTGATGGCAAGAGTAAATGCTGTTGAATCTGATTACAAAAGCCTTGAAAGCTCTTTTGTAAAGCTGATGAAAAGAAAAAATCTGTTTAAGGGAATGTAAATTGAGTAAGCTCTTAATTTTTATCATACGAATATACCAGAAGTTTTCTTCAAGGTCTGCAGTCAGACATTGCAGATTCTATCCAACTTGCTCGCAATACTTTGTTGAAGCATTACAAAAATACGGTTTTTTTAAGGGTTCATATTTAGGTATAAGAAGGATATTGAGGTGTCACCCCTTTAATCCCGGAGGATATGATCCTTTGATTTAGGAGGATAAGAATGAATTTAGATTTTTTAGCTGTGCCCATGGGCATGCTGGTAAGATTAATATACAATGTAGTATCAGGTATCGATTCCAAATATTTATCGGCATATGCCATATCAATAATTATTTCCACCATAATATTTAAATTTCTGGTATTGCCTTTAACCTTGAAGCAAAGCAAATCCATGAAAAAAATGCAGGAATTAAGTCCGAAGCTTCAGGAATTGCAGAAAAAATACGGAAAAGATCCTCAAACTTTGCAGAGAAAACAAATGGAACTTTACAAGGAGGCAAATTACAGACCCTTTTCCGGATGTTTGCCTCTCTTGATACAATTTCCCATCTTAATTGCATTTTTTTATGTTATTCGTGATCCGGTCAGGTATGTTTTCGGAGACCAGGAATTTTTCAATGCCATAAACAAGACCTTTTTATGGATAAAGGATTTGGGTTTTGCTGAAAATCATGTGTTTGACAACGGGGTTATAAACGGATTGTCAATGGGCGGCATGTCTCTTCCTTTTTTGGGATACGCTCTTCCGATATTGGCTGTAATTACAGGCTTTACAACATACCTTACCACAAAACTGACAGCCCAACCCTCCTTGAATGAACAGCAGGCTTCAACCCAAAGAACTATGAACATGATGATGCCGATCATGTTATTTGTTTTTTCCATACAATTTCCTGCAGGATTAGCCTTATACTGGGTTATATCAAATATATTCCAGTTGGTGCAGCAATATGTTGTTATGAATTTGTCCAAAAATCCGAAGGAGGAGTTATAATAGATGAAAAATGTAACAATTGAAAAACCTACCGTTGAAGAAGCTATAGCCGCAGCTCTTGAAGAACTCCATGCCGAAAACAGCGAAGTAGAAATTGAAATAATTAACGAGCCTTCAAAAGGTTTCTTCGGCTTTGGCAGCAAGGATGCAAAAGTAAAGGTTACCGTAACCAATGGCCCCGAAGAGAGAGCAAAAAGATTTATGGATATTTTACTTGAAAAAATGAGCATAAATGCCGATTATGAAGTTTATTATTGTGACAACATCTTAAATGTAGACATAGTAAAAATAGGAGAAGATGACAAGGGGATAGTAATCGGCAAAAGAGGAAAAAATTTGGATGAAATTCAATTTCTATTAAATTTGATGGTCAATAAAGGAAGAGAAAATTATGTCAGGGTAATTTTCAATGTTGAAAATTACAGGGCTAAGAGAGAAGATACCTTAAAGAGATTAGCCCTTAAAATGGCAGACAAATGCAGGCATTACAAGCGAAAAGTAAAACTGGAACCCATGAATCCTTATGAAAGAAGGATTATCCATTCAACATTACAGAATCAGGATGATATCATAACTTATTCCGAAGGGGAAGAGCCTTACAGAAAAGTGGTCATAGATCAAAAATAACCCTGAAAAGGGTTATTTTTATGCAACAATTTCTTATGTACTTTTATATAGAATTAAGGTAAAATGTATATACTCTAATATGATGGGACATCTTAAGGTGGTATAGCCTTGGGAATCAGTCATAGAGAAATGTTCCCAATTTATAGGGACCCCTTTAAATATAATCATAGCTCGATTAGAAAGCGGTGATGAGATGTTTAGTGATACAATAGCAGCAATTGCAACCTTTCCCGGCAATGCAGGCATAAATATCATAAGATTAAGCGGAAAAGATGCACTAAATATTGCATCTAGGATTTTTGTCGATAAAAATAAAGAAAAAATAATGAATTTTAAACCCAGGTACCTCCACTACGGTTATATCCTTGATGAAAATGAAAGGATAATCGATGAAGTTTTGGTATCTTACATGAAGGCCCCCAATACCTATACCAGGGAAGATATTGTTGAAATCAACTGTCACGGCGGAATTATTTCGGCAAAGAAAATATTGGATACGGTCCTTAATTGCGGCTGCAGGCCTGCCGAGAGGGGAGAGTTCACAAAGAGAGCTTTTCTTAACGGTAGAATTGATTTAACCCAGGCAGAAGCCGTACTGGACATAATTAATTCCAAGACTGATTCAAGCCATGAAATTTCCGTGAAGCATTTGGAAGGCAGGCTTTCAAAGCAGATAAACGGGGTTATAGATGAAATAATGGACTTGCTGGCAAATATTGAAGTAAATATAGATTTTCCCGAATACGACGAAGACCAGATAACCATTGAAAGGGTTAAAAGCCTGTGTGATAAAATAGGACCTGAATTGGATAAACTCATAAGAACGGCAGATACCGGAAAAATATTCAAGGAAGGCATAAAAACGGTAATACTGGGTAAACCCAATGTTGGAAAATCATCTCTCATGAATTTTCTTCTGAATGAAAACCGTGCAATCGTAACCGAAATTCCGGGAACTACCAGGGATACCATAGAAGAGTTCGTAAATATCAAGGGTGTCCCCTTAAGAATCATAGACACGGCCGGAATCAGGGAAACCGATGATATGGTTGAGAGGATAGGCGTTGAAAAAGCTTTGGAAAAAGTAAAGGATGCAGACCTGGTCATGATGATTTTTGATTCATCAAGAGAGCTTGAAAGAGAAGATGAAATAATTCTGGATTATATTAAGGATAAAAAGGTTATTTATATAAAAAACAAAACTGATTTGGAGAATAAACTGGATTTGTCTTCTTATAAAAATATAGAAGAAGAAATAATCAATGTATCCATTTTACAAAATCAAGGCCTGGATGATATCATAGATAAAATAAATTCTTTATTTTTTGAAGGTCACTTAAATGTATCGGATGACCTTATCATCAACAATGCAAGGCATAAGAATTTATTGATAAAAGCCAGGAAAAATATAGACGATGTGTTAAAGTCCATAGAAAATAACATGGCCATCGATCTTATAGAGATAGATTTAAAAGAAGCTATGGAAAATTTGGGACTGATTGTAGGAAAAGCAGTCAGCGATGATTTGGTTGATAAAATATTCGATGAATTTTGCATAGGAAAATAGAAAGGAACAAGAATGGAAGACAGAGTAAGAGAATTTCTTGAAGAAAGCGTAGATGTACTGGTGATAGGTGCCGGTCATGCCGGGTGCGAAGCAGCCCTGGCAACTGCCCGTCTCGGCATGAAAACAATAATGCTGACCATGAGTCTTGATTCAATAGCTATGATGCCATGCAACCCCAATATAGGAGGAACGGCAAAAGGCCACCTGGTTAGGGAAATAGATGCTTTAGGCGGAGAAATGGCTTTAAATATAGATAAAACTATGATACAATGTAAAATGCTGAACCGGTCAAAGGGACCTGCAGTCCATTCCTTAAGGGCTCAGGCAGACAAGCAAAGATATCACACCGAAATGAAAAAGGTGATAGAAAACCAAAAAAACTTGAGGCTTATACAGGCGGAAGCAACCCGGATAAGAGTGAACCAGGATGGAACCTTTAATGTATATACCAGGCTTGGAGCTTATTACAGGGCAAGGGCCGTCATAGTTACTACGGGAACTTATTTAAGAGGAAAAATTCATATCGGAGAATTGAACTATTCATCCGGACCCAACGGCTTGGCTCCTGCCAATGAGTTGTCCCAGTCACTCATGGACCTGGGAATCAAGTTAGTCAGGTTTAAGACTGGAACTCCTGCCAGGATACACAGGGATTCCATTAATTATGAAAAAATGGCCATGCAAACCGGCGATGATGAAATAATTCCTTTTTCTTTCATGAATGATGAAATAAAAATTGACCAGGTACCCTGCTATGTAACCTATACCACCCAGGAAACTCATGAAATAATAAGGAAAAACCTGGACAGGTCACCCCTCTATGCCGGTGTTATAAAAAGTGTGGGACCCAGGTATTGTCCATCACTGGAAGATAAGGTAGTGAAGTTTGCCGACAAGGAAAAACACCAGCTCTTTATCGAGCCGGAGGGCCTTGATACAAAAGAAATGTATATACAGGGTATGTCCACCTCCTTGCCTTATGAAGTTCAGGTACAGATGTACCGTTCCATGATAGGACTAGAAAAAGCGGAAATCATGCGGCCGGCATACGCCATTGAATATGATGCCATAGACCCTACCCAGCTGAAGCTGAACCTTGAATTAATGACCATAAAAAACTTATTTTTTGCCGGTCAGATAAACGGGAGCTCTGGATATGAAGAAGCTGCGGCACAAGGTCTGATGGCCGGAATAAATGCATATTTAAGCTTGAGCAACAAGGAACCTTTTATTTTGGACAGGTCGGAAGCTTATATAGGTGTCCTCATTGATGATTTGGTAACCAAGGGAACAAACGAACCATACAGGATGATGACTTCCAGAGCCGAGTACAGGCTTCTTCTAAGGCAGGACAATGCTGATGAAAGACTGACGGAAAAGGGCTATCAAATAGGTCTGGTAACTGAGGAAAGATATAAGAGATACAGGGATAAAAAACAGAGAATAGAAAACGAAATACAAAGATTGAAAAGTATAAAAATAACACCCAAACCCGAAATAAACGAGTTCCTGGAAAACATTGGAAGTGTACCTTTAAAAATCCCCACAAGCCTTTATGATTTATTGAGGAGAACAGAGCTCAACTATGAAAATACCTTGTTTTTGGACCCGGAGAGACCTGCTCTAAAAAAAGAAATAAAGGATTATGTGGAAACCGTTATAAAATATGAAGGCTATATACAAAAACAAATAGCCCAGGTAGAGCAGTTTAAGAAATTGGAGAATAAAAAAATACCCAATGATATAAACTACGATGAAATAAAAAGTCTAAGAATTGAAGCAAGGCAGAAGCTGAACAAGATAAGGCCAGACTCCATAGGCCAGGCTTCGAGAATATCGGGAGTTTCGCCTGCAGACATAAATGTCCTGCTGGTTTATTTGATGACCCACAATCAAAAATAAGGAGTTTACTTTGGTAGAAATACTGGAAAAGGCTTTTAAGGAGCTTAAACTACCCTACAACAAAGAAACAGAAGAAAAATTTATTTTATACAAAGACTTGTTGAAGGAATGGAATAAAAAAATAAATATTACATCAATAGAAGATGATGAAGAAATTTATTTAAAACATTTCATTGACAGCCTTCTTCTTTTGAATGAAAATAATGTGAGTGAGCATAAAACACTTATTGACGTAGGCACCGGAGGAGGGTTTCCGGGCCTGCCTCTTAAAATTGTCAATGACAATTACAAAATTACCTTGTTGGACAGTTTAAGAAAGAGAATGGACTTTTTGGCTGAAGTTGTTAAGGCTTTAAACTTAAAGGATGTAGACCTTATTCACGGAAGAGCCGAAGATTACGGACAGAACAAGAAGTATAGGGAATGTTACGATATTTGTGTTTCAAGAGCAGTAGCTCCTCTTAATGTTTTAAGCGAATATTGCATCCCTTTTGTAAAGGTGGGAGGTTATTTTGCGGCATACAAAAGCGACAATATTTCCCAGGAAATTTTAAATTCCGACAATGCAATTAAAAAACTTGGCGGAAAAATTAAAGAAATTAAGGAAATTTCCTTACCGGGTACTGATATTATCAGAAAAATTGTTATAATAGAGAAAATAGAGCCAACTCATACCAGGTATCCGAGAAAGGCGGGGAAACCGGGCAAGGATCCGATTAAATAAGGGGGAGAACATTGGTTAATAGTATTGTTGATATTGATGTAAATAAAATTATTCCTAACAAGAACCAGCCCAGGAAAAATTTTGATGAGAAGGCATTGAAAGAATTAAGCCAGTCAATAGAAAACTATGGAATTATACAGCCCATTACGGTAAGAAAAATCTATGATGACATTTATGAGATAGTGGCCGGAGAAAGGCGCTACAGGGCTGCGAAAATGCTGAAAATGAATACGATTCCTGCTGTGGTCATCGATGTCAAAGAAGAAGAATCCGCAGCCATGTCTTTGATTGAAAACTTGCAGCGTGAAGATTTGCATTTTATTGAAGAAGCGGCGGCCTACGAGAGACTTATAGGGGAATTCGGCCTGAGTCAGACCCAATTGGCTCAAAAGCTGGGAAAATCTCAATCGGCAATTGCCAACAAGATGAGAATTCTTAAACTTCCGGAATCGGTTAAAGAAAAATTAATAGAAGGCAATTTGACCGAACGTCATGCCAGGGCCTTATTAAAGATAAGCGATGAAGAAATTCTTTTAAATCTTGTTGAAAAAATAATCTCCAAGGATTTAAACGTAAGTGACAGCGAAAAGCTGATAGATTCAATAGCTGATGAGCTGAAAATCAGGAAAAAAGCGGACAAGCGTCATGTCAGGAACTTTATAAATTATAAAATATATGTGAATACCATAAAAAATGCTTATAATGAAATAGTTAAAACCGGCATTAATGCCAGGTTTGAGCAGAAAGAATCCGAGGATTTCATTGAAATAATGGTGAAGATTCCCAAGAAAAATATTCAGGGGTGATGAAAATGGTCAAGGTCATAAGTATTTTCAATCAAAAAGGCGGGGTTGGCAAGACAACGACAAATGTCAACCTGTGTGCGGCTTTGGCCTTAAAGGGAAAGAAGGTACTTAGCATTGACATTGACCCCCAGGGTAATTCTACCAGCGGATTGGGATTTGACAAGAACCGGTTGGAATATACAATTTATAACGTATTGATTGAAGATTATGACATAAATAAGGTTATACTCAGGACAGAAGTGGAAAACCTTGACCTCATTCCCGCCAACATAAACCTGGCAGGTGCCGAAATCGAGCTTACAAACGCAAGATACAGGGAAAAAACCCTAAGGGAAAAAATTAATTTAATTGAAAAAGAATATGATTTCATATTGATTGATTGTCCGCCCTCTTTAGGTTTATTGTCATTAAACGCTCTCACAGCAGCCCACACGGTCTTGATCCCCATTCAATGTGAATACTATTCTTTGGAAGGAGTGGGCCAGCTTATCGATACCGTAAAGCTGGTCAGGAAAAACCTAAATCCTAAGCTTGAGATCGAAGGAGTCATCTTAAACATGTTTGACGGCAGAACCAATCTTTCCATCCAGGTTGTTGAGGAGGTCAAAAAGTATTTTAAAGATAAGGTGTACAGGACCGTAATACCGAGAAGCGTCAGGCTTGCCGAAGCTCCCAGCTTTGGAAAGCCTATTATGCTGTATGATGATAAGTCTAAGGGAAGCATAGCTTATATAAGAGTGTCTGAGGAATTAATTAAAAACAACTAAGGAGGAGATATATGGCTGCGAAGAGAAAAGCATTGGGGAAAGGCTTGTCGGCTTTAATACCGGAAGATTTGGAAAAAGAAGATTATGAAAAAATCAGTGAAATAGATATTGATTTAATTATCCCTAATCCGAATCAGCCTCGCAGGGTTTTTGAACAAGACAAATTGGATGAGCTTACTGAGTCCATAAAAAAGTATGGAGTAATCCAACCCATAATCTTACGAAGAGAAGGAGACCTCTATACCATAATTGCCGGAGAGAGAAGATGGAGGGCATGCAAAAATGCAAACATAAGAACAATTCCTTCCATCGTAAGGGACATTGAAAACAAAAATGCTTCCGAAATAGCCTTGATTGAAAATATCCAAAGGGAAGACTTAAATCCCATAGATGAAGCAAATGCATATGAATTCATTATGGAAAGGTACGGCATAACCCAGGAAGAGGTTTCAAAAATTGTCGGAAAGTCAAGAGTATATGTAACCAATATAATGAGACTCAACAATCTGGACGAGTATGTAAAGGATAAAATCATAAAGAATTTAATCACGGCAGGCCATGGCCGGGCTTTATTGAGCCTGGATAAAGAAAAGCAAAAAACCATAACCGATATGATCATAAGAGATGGTTTAAGCGTAAGAGATGTGGAAAAATTGGTTCGCTCAACCAAAAAGCCCAGGCGCAGGGAAAAGCCGGCAAAAGATAAATACATAGCATATTTGGAAGAGGTTCTGACAGAGAAGTTTTCAGCAAAGGTAAGTATAAAAAGCAATAAAAAGAAAGGAAGAATCGAAATCGAATACACCGACAGCGATGATTTAAACAGAATACTTGATATATTAAAAATAGAAGACTAATTTGACCCTTATAATCCGGTCATTTTTTGCAGCATATTAAAATTATCCCCGAATTAAAAAACTTTTTTCTTGTTTATTAATAATTTATCATTCTTTTTTTTATTTTTTTGAATATACATATTTATGAATTCGTATAAGCTTCTATTAATTTAAGTAAAGTTATTATTGAAAACAATATGTATTAATTAACAAAAGTAATAAACTTCTTGATTTTATGTGCGAAAAAGTCAATATTCTTCAAATGAATTGACAATTAATTAACGAAAAGATATAATGAATTCAAATATATAAAAGCAATGAGGAGGTATTATTTTGACAAAAGTACTTGATATCAAGGCGAATGAAAAAAACTTTTTCGAGCTTAAAGAGTACATTGATTCAGTTAAGGGCGCAAAAGGATCCTTAATGCAAGTTTTGCATAAGGCCCAGGACATCTTCGGATACTTGCCGATAGAAGTACAAAAGTATATTTCAACCGAATTGGGGGTTCCTTTGGCAGAAGTGTATGGAGTGGCTACATTTTATACACAATTTTCAATTAATCCCAAAGGAAAACACAAAATCGGAGTTTGCCTGGGCACGGCATGCTATGTAAAAGGCTCTCAACTGATCATGGACAAATTATCCAAGGAGTTGAACATTAAAGTAGGCCAGACAACAGAAGATAATTTATTTACTCTTGAAGCCACCCGTTGTTTAGGCTGCTGCGGTTTGGCTCCTGTTATGATGATAGACCAGGATGTATATGGAAAATTAGAGCCTAACAGAATACCTGAAATATTGGAAAAATATAAGTAGGGGGAATATCATGAAGTCATTGGAAGAGTTAAAAAAGTTAAGAGATGAAGCCATTAAGAATGTTGAATTGCGAAATACCGACAAGGATGTTCGTGTTGTTGTAGGTATGGCAACCTGTGGAATATCTGCAGGAGCAAGGCCTGTTCTGTCCACATTAGTTGAAGAAGTGGCAAAAAGAAATTTGACAAACGTTTCGGTAGTGCAGACCGGGTGCATTGGAATGTGCACATATGAGCCAATAGTTGAAGTTTACGTTCCGGGTAAAGAAAAGGTTACCTATATACATGTTAACCCTGATAAGGCAAAAAGAATCGTGTCGGAACATTTGGTTAACAACAGAGTCGTAAAAGAATACACAATTGGCTCTGAAAAGTAACAGGAGAAAGCGAGGATGGTTATGAAGATTTACAGATCTCATGTGTTGGTTTGCGGAGGGACAGGCTGCAGTTCTTCTAATTCAGCCCAAATCAGGGAAAGATTCATAGAAAAAATAAAAGAATTAAACTTGGATAATGAAGTTCAGGTTATAGGTACCGGCTGCTTCGGACTTTGTGAAGAGGGACCGGTTGTAATAGTATATCCTGAAGGTTCATTTTATGCCCGAATGACTGTAGACAGGGTGGATGAAATTGTTGAAGAGCACTTATTAAAAGGAAGAATAGTAAGAAAATACTTATTTGACGAAAGTGCCAAGGACGAAAAACTAAAAGCACTCAGCGAAGTAGATTTTTACAGTAAACAAATGAGAGTTGCCCTTAGAAACTGCGGCCTAATAAATCCGGAAAACATTAACGAATATATAGCAAGAGACGGATATATGGCATTGGGAAAAGTGCTTACGGAAATGACTCCGGAACAAGTTATTCAGTTAGTGAAGGACTCCGGTTTAAGAGGAAGAGGCGGAGCCGGATTTTCAACGGGATTGAAATGGAGCTTTGCGGCACCAAACAAGGCAGACCAAAAATATATAATTTGCAATGCTGACGAAGGTGACCCGGGTGCATTTATGGACAGAAGCGTTCTGGAAGGTGACCCTCATTCTGTCCTTGAAGCAATGGCCATAGCAGGTTATGCCATCGGAGCCACAAAAGGATTCATCTACATCAGGGCTGAATATCCTATAGCGGTTCACAGGTTGAGCATAGCAATTCAACAGGCAAGGGAATTAGGTCTTTTAGGCAAAAATTTGTTCAATTCAGGTTTTGACTTTGATATAGAATTAAGGTTAGGAGCAGGAGCTTTCGTTTGCGGTGAAGAAACAGCCTTATTGCAGTCAATAGAAGGCAAAAGAGGAATGTCAAGAAATAAACCTCCTTTCCCGGCAAATAAAGGTTTGTGGGGGAAACCCACGGTAATTAACAATGTGGAAACCCTGGCAAATATTCCGCAAATAATACTCAAGGGACCCGAATGGTTCAGAAGCTTTGGTACAGAAAAATCACCGGGAACAAAAGTATTTGCATTAGGCGGCAAAATTAATAATACCGGTCTTGTGGAAGTACCTATGGGTACAACCTTAAGAGAGGTTATTTATGATATAGGAGGCGGCTGTCCTAAGGGTAAAGAATTTAAAGCAGTTCAGACAGGAGGACCTTCAGGCGGATGCCTCACCAAGGATCACCTTGATACTCCAATAGAATATGAAACTCTTACCGCTGCAGGTTCAATGATGGGCTCCGGCGGTATGATCGTAATGGATGAAGATAACTGCATGGTTGATATTGCAAGATTTTTCCTTGATTTTACGGTTGATGAATCCTGCGGCAAGTGTACACCCTGCAGAGAGGGTACAAAACGCATGAAGGAAATCTTAGATAAAATTACCGAAGGCAAAGGCACCATGGAAGATCTCGACAAATTGGAAAAACTTGCCATAAATATCAAGGAAACCTCCCTTTGCGGCTTGGGACAAACAGCACCAAATCCTGTATTATCAACATTGAAATATTTCAGAGACGAATATGAAGCCCATGTTAAGGAAAAACGCTGCCCGGCAGGTGTTTGCCAGTCACTATTGAAATATATTATAACCATGGATTGTAGAGGATGTACAAAGTGTGCGAGAATATGTCCTGTTGGAGCAATAGAAGGTAAGGTAAAAGAAGTTCACGTTATCAATCAGGATAAGTGTATTAAGTGCGGTTCTTGTATGGATGCTTGTACCTTCCATGCAATTATCAAGAAGTAGAAAGGCTGGTGCAAATATGGATAAAGTAAATTTAACTATAAACGGAATAAATGTCAGTGTACCAAAAGATTATACGGTGCTTCTGGCAGCTAAGGAAGCAGGTATTGATATTCCTACCCTTTGCTATTTAAAGGATATAAATGAAGTAGCCGCTTGCAGATTGTGTATAGCAGAAGTCGATATAAAAGGGGTTCCCATGAGAAACCTGCCTGCTACTTGTGTTCTTCAGGTTCAGGAAGGCATGAACGTAAGAACAAATACCAAAAGAGTAAGAGATGCAGTCAGAATGAACTTGGAGCTGATACTGGCAAATCACAACAGGGAATGCTTGACTTGCATGAGAAACGGTACATGTGAACTGCAAAAACTCTGTGATGAAATGAATATCAGGGACATAGAATTCCAAGGAGCAAAGAGAGAAGCAAAAATCGACAACTTGTCATATTCAATTGTAAGAGACACAAGCAAGTGCATTCTTTGCGGAAGGTGTGTAAGTACCTGCAGGGATGTACAAGGAATAGGCATTTTGGATTTTACAAAGAGGGGATTTGTTACAGAAGTAGCTCCGGCCTTTGATTACAGCATGAAGGATGTACCCTGCGTATATTGCGGTCAATGCATCCAGGCATGCCCGGTGGCAGCTCTTAGAGAAAGAACCTATATTGATGATGTTTGGGATGCCATAGATGATCCCGATAAATTTGTAGTTGTGCAGACAGCACCGGGAGTCAGAGCATCCTTGGGTGAAGAATTCGGGCTTCCTGTAGGAACCGATGTAACCGGAAGAATGGTTGCCGCCCTTAGAAGAATAGGTTTTGATAAAGTATTTGACACCAATTTCTCGGCAGACCTGACAATTTTGGAGGAAGGTACTGAGCTCCTGGACAGGATAAAAAACGGCGGCAAACTGCCTATGATTACCTCATGCTCACCCGGATGGATTCGTTTCTGCGAATTCAATTATCCGGAATTCCTTGATAACCTGTCAACATGCAAGTCACCGCAACAAATGTTTGGTGCTATGGTGAAATCCTACTATGCTCAAAAAGCAGGAATAGATCCCAAAAAGATAGTCTGCGTATCCATAATGCCGTGTACATCAAAGAAGACAGAAGCCAACAGGCCGGAAATGGAAGTAGACGGGATCAGAGATGTAGATTTTTCATTGACCACAAGAGAATTGGGCGACATGATTAAGCAGGCAAGAATTAATTTCATTGATCTTCCTGATGAAGAGCCTGACAGCATAATGGGAGAATATACAGGGGCCGGTGTAATCTTCGGCGCAACCGGCGGCGTAATGGAAGCAGCCTTGCGTACGGTTGCAGACATACTGACAGGTAAGGATTTGGAAAACTTTGAATATCAGGATGTGAGAGGCCTTGAAGGAGTAAAGGAAGCAAGTGTAGTGCTTCCGATTAACGGAAAAGATACAGAGGTTAAAATTGCGGTTGCCCATGGAACAGCCAATGCTGCCAAGGTCTTGGATGCCGTTAAAAGAGGTGAAAAAGAGTATCACTTCATAGAAGTTATGGCTTGTCCGGGAGGATGTGTTCACGGAGGAGGCCAGTCTCATGTATCTGCAAAGAAGAGACTTGATGTTAATCCAAAGGCAAAACGTGCGGATGCATTGTATGAACTTGACAGATCCCTGCCTCTGAGAAAGTCCCATAAAAATCCGGAAGTTATAAAACTGTATGAAGAATTCCTGAAAGAACCAAACGGCCACATTTCACACAAATACTTGCACACCCATTATCATAAGCGCAGTCCTTATGAGCTTGCTCAAGAGGAAGAATACGAAAAATTAATGGAAAAACTGAAATAGGAAAATAAAAAAATATTCTCTGTGAAAACAGAGAATATTTTTATTTGTAAACAATTATTCCATACTATGCTATAATCAGTATAAATAATTGAATAGGGAGAGCAGGTGGAAAATGCTGATAAAAAACGGAAGAATAATGGATCCGGAAACAAACAGGGATGAAATTGCCGATATCCTGGTTGAAAAAGGCAAAATAACAAGAATCAGCAAAAACATTGATAAGGATGATGAAATTATAGATGCAACAGGGAAAATAGTAGCTCCCGGATTAATTGATGTTCATGTGCATTTCAGGGAGCCGGGAGGGGAGTATAAGGAAGATATTATTTCAGGTTCAAGGGCAGCTGCAAGAGGAGGTTATACAAGCGTCGTATGCATGGCCAACACTTCTCCCCCGGTAGATAATATCGATACTCTCAAATATATCAATGACAGAAAAAAACATTCACCTGTCAATGTACTTCAAGTGGCAGCCCTTACCAGGGATTTAAAGGGCAGGGAACTTGTGGACATGAAAGAGTTGAAAGACCACGGGGCAGCCGGGTTTTCAGATGACGGATTTCCCGTTATGGATGCATATTTGGTATTTAAAGCAATGATGGAAGCCAAAAGACTTGATTTGCCCATAAGCCTTCATGAAGAAGACCCGGCTTTAATAAAGAACCCGGGAATAAATGAAGGAGAAATATCAAAAAAGCTTGGTATCGGCGGAGCATCACACCTTGCTGAAGAGGTCATGATTGCCAGGGATTGCATGCTTGCCCTGGAAACGGGTGCAAGGGTAAACTTTCAGCACATAAGCTCCGGCTTATCAGTTGACATAATCAGATGGGCTAAAGCAAGGGGGGCAAATATTTACGCCGAAGCCACACCCCATCATTTTTCCATGACTGAGGAAGATGTACTTGAATATGGAACAAATGCAAAAATGAATCCTCCTTTAAGGAAAGAAAGTGACAGGATGAAAATAATTGAGGGTCTGAAAGATGGAACCATAGATATAATTGCTACGGATCATGCCCCCCACAGCCTGGAAGAAAAAGGCAGGGTCTTCACAAAGGCCCCCAGCGGAATCATCGGTTTGGAAACAGCCTTGTCTTTAGGTATTACATATTTGGTAAAAAGCAAGCATCTTACCGTAATGGAGCTACTGAAAAAAATGACGGTAAACCCTGCAAATTTGTATAATTTACATACAGGAATCAAAGAAGGCGGAAAATGCGATTTGGTAATATTTGACATTGATGAAAAATGGATCGTGGATGTAAGCTCAAAATCAAGTAATTCTCCTTTTATTGGAAAAGAATTATACGGTAAGGTAAAATACACCCTCTGCAGGGGTGAGGTTGTGTATGAAGATATATAATATCCAAATCAATTGATTCACATATAATGAAATAAATAAATAACTACAGGTGATATTATGATATATTTGGATAACGCAGCTACAACCTTTCCCAAGCCGCCATCGGTATATGAAAGCGTAATGAAAGCAATGAAGGTATACGGGGCAAACCCCGGCAGGGGAAGCCATGCAATGGCAATTGAAGGGGCAAGAATAATTTATGAAACAAGAGAACTCTTAGCCGAGCTTTTTAATTTAGATGACCCCTTGAAAGTAATTTTTACCTTTAATGCAACAGACAGTTTAAATATGGCCATAAAAGGTATATTAAAACCGGGAGGCCATGTGGTTACCACGCAAATGGAGCATAATTCGGTTTTAAGACCGATTAAGGAAATGGAAAAAAATGGCATAGAGAATACAATCGTAAAATGTGGTCCGGACGGATCCTTAAACCCGTATGATTTGGAAAAAGCAATAAATAAATCTACAAAACTGATTGTTACAACCCATGTATCAAATCTAACAGGCACAATTTTCCCGGTGGAAGAAATCGGAGAAATATGCAGGGCATACAAGATACCGTATTTGCTTGATGCCTCCCAAAGTGCAGGGGTTTTGACAATAGATATGAAGAAATTAAACATCAGCTTTTTAGCTGTTCCCGGACATAAGGGATTGTTAGGTCCCCAAGGAACGGGAGCCCTCTTGATAAACAGTGATATAGAAATAAAACAATTAAAAGAGGGAGGTACCGGCAGCCAGTCAAGCAGTATGGAACACCCTGATTTTTATCCTGATAAGCTGGAAGCAGGTACCCATAACTTACCGGGTATAGCCGGATTAAACGCGGGACTAAAGTATATTTTAAAAAGGGGCACAGAATCGATTTACAGCCACGAAAAAAAACTTTTGGATATATTCATCACAGAGCTGAAAAAGAATCCAAAAATCATAATTTACGGCCCCGAATCCCTTGAATACAGATCAGGTGTTGTTCCCGTCAACATAGAAGGCATGGATTCTTCTGAAGTGGCAAATATTTTGGACAGGGAATACGGCATTGCCGTCAGACCGGGACTACATTGCGCTCCCCTGGCACATAAGGCAATCGGAACGGAAAAGATAGGTGCAGTGAGGTTTAGCCTGGGCCCCTTCAATAAAAGGAAAGATATAAGGGCAGCCGTTAAAGCCTTGAATGAAATAGCAGCCGCAGGGGAAAACACAAAATAATTATGGGAAACACTCTTACATGGAAAATTTTTGGGGCAAGAGGAATGTCTCCGGTTTTAGGGGGGCATTTATTGCCCCTGTTTGATTTATCTCAATAATGAAATTCTAATAATTTATTAATGCAAACCCGGCAATAATTTGTTATAATTGTTTAACAAACGTGCAGGTGATTTATGAAAAAGGCATTATTGTTTATTCTTATAATATTAATTCTTGTAATGACAGTTTTATATTCTCCTTTTTTTAAAGATCTGTTTAAAACATTGGATGAAAAAAAGATATACAAGGTTGAAAATATTAAATCAATAGATTTTAATACCCTTGAAGAGGTTAAGTTTTTTGGCAAGGGTATCCTGACCTATAACAGTCAAAGAATTATATACATGGATCTTAATAATAATATTTTGTGGGAGAATCAAAAGGCGGAGTTTTCTAACCGGGTACTTGTGACGGACAATAATGTTTTCAGGCAGGTAAATAATAAGGCAATAATGTTGGACAAAAATAATCAAGAGTACATAATAGCTGAAATTGAAGGGAATATTGTAAATGTTTCACGTGAAAACGGTAAAACCTGTATGATAGTGATGGGAAACGGACAAGCCCTTTATATAATAGATGAAAACAATGACCTTGTTGTGGATAACAAGAAATTTAAAGACATAATAACCGGAATATCAATAAACGACAAATCTCAGGCTTATGCCCTGACAACTTTGAATTTTGAAAAGGGAATACCCGTAAATAACTTATACTATCTGGTTGATGATGTTGAATTATGGAGTTCATCGATAGCAAATGAAATATTAATAAAAACAAAAGTTGTAAACAACAATGTTATAGTACTCGGCACGGATAACCTTTATCTTTACAACAATAACGGGAAGCTAATGTGGAAGAACAGCATATATAATAAAATATTGGATTATTATATAGCCCAGGATCAAATAAGCATATTGTTTGAAAAAGACAGGCAAAATGAATTGATTACCTATAATTTTGAGGGAAAGGTCATGGAAATCCAACCGGTACCTTCCGAGACAAAAAAATTGAAAATAGTTGATAACAAGATATTGGTTCATAATGATAATATAATATATTTACTGCACAACAACAAGGCGGATAAAATATTCGAGGATACCGAAAGGTTAGAAGATCTGCTGCTGGATGGAAACAACATATATATTTTGTTCAAAAACAAGATAATAAGAGGACAAATAAAATAATTAAAGGGGGATCTTATGGCCGTAGATATTATTATAGTACTGTTTGCAGGGTACTTATGTTTCCAGGGATACAGGAAGGGTTTCATATTAACGATTTTTGATACATTGGGAGTCATTATATCCTTTTTTCTGAGCAAGGAGTTTTATCATTATGCGGAAAATTTTTTGCTCAATAATACAAAATTATTCGTCAAATTTCATGATTATTTTGAAACAAGAATTACTCTTGAAGATCTTGAAAAGATGGGCAAAATTCCCGTTGAGTTGCAGAAGTTTCTTAATAATATCATGGCCGGCGAAATTACCGACACCTATGCTGCCTTTATAGATAATTTAAGCCTGTTGTTAATTCGTTCAATAAGCTTTATACTGACATTTTTGACCATATACGCAGGCTTGCTTCTGATAACGGCTCTGATAAACCTTATAATGAAATTACCCCTGCTGAATATTACAAACAGGATATTTGGAGCCTTTGTGGGAATCTTAAAAAGTGTGTTAATTTTATACCTGGTTTTTGCCCTGGCAGCTCCACTCCTTAGTTTTATGCAGGACAAACCATTGGTGCAGGCGGTATTGAATTCGGAATCCAGCAAAATTTTTTACGATAACAACATTATATTAAACTACTTGTCTTATAAAGGCTTTTACGATAATTATCGGAGGGAAGAAATATGAAAATAGTTGATGCCAGGAAAAAAGCATGTCCACAGCCAGTTATTATGACAAAAAAAGAAGCAGATGAAGGAGCTTTGGAAATTACGGTTATTGTGGATAACGAAATTGCTAAAGAAAATGTTACAAAATTCGGACTGCAGTCTAAATACAGGGTAACCAGTGAAAACAAAGATGACGGTATCTATCTTGTACTAAAAAAGGAAGGGGAAGACAAAAAAGTTTCGGAAACACTTATTGAAGTCCAAAAAGAACCTGAAGTTGGAAAGGGCCCCTTTGGCTATTTAATTACCACGGATAAATTGGGAAAGGGCTCGGATGATTTAGGCAGGATACTGATGAAAAGTTTTCTCTACACCTTATCGGAGAAAAAACCCTACCCCGATTTCATGATATTTTTAAATACAGGAGTTAAGCTTACAACCGAAGGTTCAGAGTCAATTGATGATTTAATGAAGCTTAAAGAAGGCGGCGTGGAAATTGTTTCATGTGGAACATGTCTGGATTTCTTTGAAATTAAGAGCAAATTAAAGGTTGGTTCTGTTACAAACATGTATGATATAGTTGACAAGATATCAGGTTCAATCAATACCATTACCATATGAGGTGATGACATATGCCCATGAAATTAAATGTTGGAGATATAGTAAAGTTAAAGAAAAAACATCCCTGCGGAGGGTATGATTGGGAAATACTTAGAATCGGAGCGGATTTCAGGATTAAATGCACAACCTGCAACAGGCAGGTGTGGCTTCCCAGAAGCGAAGTTGAAAGAAGGATAACAAAAATCGTATACCAGGTTGATAATGAAAATTCAGAAGATCAATAAAAAGTATTGACATAGGGATAAAAATATAATAGTATTAATTAAAATCAATAACCTTTAATCTGGCACAGAGAGGCTGGGAAGGGAAAAAATGAAATATGGACACATAAATCAAGTCTTCCTTTGCTGTGCGCTCAGGAAGATTTTTATATGCCTGAGTGATTTGCCGGAGGTATGGGGATGAATATCCCTTAATAGAAGGAATTGATGAAAACTTTAAACTAGTCCTGTGAGGCTAAAAAGGAGGAAACATGTTAAAAGGAAGATCTTTAATTGAACCCATGGATTTATCCCCGGAAGAATTGGATGAAATCCTGGATTTGGCGGATAAAATTATTATAAATCCCGCCGCCTATGCCGACAAGTGCAGGGGAAAGATATTGGCCACCTTGTTTTACGAACCCAGCACCAGAACAAGGCTGAGCTTTGAAGCCGCAATGCTTAGGCTTGGTGGAAGCGTCATAGGTTTTTCATCGGCTGAATCAAGCTCTGTGGCAAAGGGAGAGAGTGTTGCCGATACCATAAGGACGGTTGCATGCTATGCAGATATAGCAGCAATGCGACATCCAAAAGAAGGTGCTCCCTTAGTGGCTGCAATGCATGCCGGTATACCCGTAATAAATGCCGGGGATGGGGGACACCAGCATCCCACTCAAACATTAACGGACCTGCTGACTATTAAAAGCTTAAAGGGCAGATTGAATAATTTTACCATTGGCCTTTGCGGAGATTTAAAATTTGGAAGGACGGTTCATTCACTGATAAAGGCTTTAGCCAGGTACGAGAATATAAAATTTGTTCTCATTTCCCCGGATGAACTGAGGGTACCGGATTATATCAGGGAAGAAATATTGATTAAAAACGGTATTGATTTTGTGGAAACGGAAAGACTTGAAAATGTTATAGATACACTGGATGTCCTTTATATGACAAGGGTTCAAAAAGAAAGATTCTTTAATGAAGCCGACTACTTAAGATTAAAGGACTCATATATAGTAGACAACAAAAAAATGTCATGTGCAAAGCAAGATATGATCCTCATGCATCCCCTGCCAAGAGTCAATGAAATATCGGTTGAAGTGGACAGTGATCCCAGGGCGGCATATTTTACGCAGGCTAAATGCGGGATGTATGTAAGAATGGCTTTAATAATGAAATTATTGGGGGTGGAATAATGCTTTATATAGACAGTGTGGAAAAAGGCCTGGTCATAGACCATATTAAGGCAGGCAAGGCCATGGAAATTTATCACTATTTAAATCTGGACAAGATGGATTGCAGCGTTGCCATAATAAAAAATGCAAAAAGCAAGAAATACGGGAAAAAAGACATAATAAAGATAGAAAATAACATTGACATGGATTTCAAGGTGCTTGGCTTCATCGACCCCAACATTACTATCAATGTAATAGATAATTCGGTAATTATAGATAAGATAAACCTGGAATTGCCCCAGGAAGTAGAAAATGTTGTTAAGTGTAAAAATCCAAGGTGCATCAGTTCCATTGAGCAGGAAATAGTCCATAGATTCAGACTTACCGACAGGGAAAAAGGCATATACAGGTGCATCTACTGCGATACTGCCTATGAAAAGAAGTAAGGATAAATAAATCGGAGAAAAGAATGAAAGTTATAACCACTCCAGTTGTGAAAAACCAGGAAATTTCCAAAAACATCCGCAGGCTTTCGGTGGAGTTTGATTCGGTCATAAAGCCCGGCCAATTCTTTATGCTTAAAACAACGGATGATGCATTTTTGCTGCCAAGACCCTTAAGTGTAAATGACGTAAATGACAATATAGTTTCCTTCTTATACAGAATTGAAGGAAAGGGAACAAAAAGAATAAGCAGCCTGAAGGAAAACGACAAAATCCAGGTATTTGGTCCCTTGGGGAAGGGTTTTGATCTTGAAAATCTGAAAGGAAAGACAGCAGTAATAGGAGGAGGCATAGGAATTGCCCCCCTCCTCTATTTATGCAAAGTCTTGGGCAAGAAGGCAGATGTTTATTTGGGCTATAAGGATTCGGAAAACATGTATATATTCGATGAGTTTAAATCCTTTACAGACAGGTGCATTATAGTTACGGAGGATGGCAGTTTTGGAGAAAAAGGCTTTGTTACCGATTACGTGGATTATGAAAAGTACGATGCAATTGCAGCCTGCGGCCCTGAAGCAATGATGAACAAGCTTGTATCTGTCTGCAAAGCCAAAAATATTAAATGCTATCTCTCCTTAGAGAGAAGAATGGCTTGCGGTATGGGAGCCTGCCTGGGCTGTACCGTGGAAACGAAGGCAGGAAACAAAAGGGCATGCAAGGATGGTCCCGTCTTCGACAGTGAAGAATTAGTGTAGGTGAGAAAAATGGCAGATTTAAAAACCAATGCTATGGGTCTTAAATTTAAGAATCCTATATTAGCTGCATCCGGAACCTTTGGTTTCGGGGAAGAATTTTCTAAACTTTATGATTTATCTATTCTTGGAGGCATTTGCAGCAAGGGCCTCACCTTGAAGCCACAATTGGGGAATAAGGGAATCAGGCTTTGGGAAACTCCCATGGGGCTAATGAACAGTATAGGACTTGAGAATCCGGGAGTTGACAGGTTTATATCTGAAGAACTTCCAAAGATGAAAAAATATGATACCCTTATTTTTGCAAATCTGGGAGGCCATTGTGAAGAAGATTACCTTGAAGGCATCCAAAAATTAAACAATGCAAGGGTAGATGCAATTGAGCTTAATATTTCCTGCCCCAATATTAAAAGCGGCGGTATGGCCTTTGGCGTTAAATCTTCCCTTGCCTATGATTTGATATCGAGAGTACGGAAGGTTTGCAAGAAACCTCTTATGGTTAAACTATCACCAAATGCGGAAAATATACCTGATATGGCTCTTGCCTGCGAAGCAGCCGGGGCAGATGGGATTTCTTTAATTAATACTGTTCAAGCCATGGCAATTGATGTTAAAAAGAGAAAAGCTGTTTTCGACAATATATATGCCGGGCTCTCGGGACCCTGTGTAAAACCCGTGGCCCTTCGAATGGTCCACCAGGCCGCCAAAATGGTAGAAATTCCCATATGCGGATTGGGAGGCATAATGAATGCGACCGATGTAATTGAGTTCATCATGGCAGGAGCTTCCCTGGTACAAATCGGAACAGCAAACTTTATAAAGCCTGATATATGCCCGGACATAATAAAGGACCTGGAAGAATTCCTGGACCGTGAAAATATTAAATCCCTGGATGAGATAAGGGGAATAATCTAAAACTATTCGAGAGGTAAAATATATGGATGTACTTGAAATATTGAAAGAATGTCATGCCCTCCTTGAAGGCCACTTCCTTCTTTCATCGGGCAAACACAGCAACAGGTACTGCCAGTGCGCAAAGCTTCTGCAGTATCCCGACAAGGCGGAAAAAATAATTTCAATCGTTAAAAATAAGGTATCTTCACTCAATCTTGATGTGATTGCCGGGCCTGCCATGGGAGGAATAACGGCAGCTTATGAGCTTGGCAGACAACTAGGCATAAAAGCAATATTTACGGAAAGGGAAAACAATGTAATGACCCTCAGAAGGGGTTTTGAAATAAAACCCGGTGAAAGGATCCTGATAATGGAAGATGTTGTCACAACCGGGAAATCCTCCATGGAAACAGCCGAAGTTCTTGAGGCCCTTGGCGGTGTAGTAGTAGGAATCGGGTGCATAGTTGACAGGAAGGTAAGTGAGATTCATCTGCCAGTTTACAGCGCCATAGAATTGTACTTTGATACCTATGACCAGGAAGCCTGTCCCATGTGCAAGGCAGGGTCCAAACCGGTAAAACCGGGAAGCCGAAAGTTTTAGGGACGCCAGGCGTCCCTTTTTCTTTACAAACATTATTGGAGGAAAAAGAAAGGCCAGAACAACCACCAAATAGGATTTTCACATCTTCCGTACCTGTCACAATAGGGGAAGCGGTAATACCTCATGGGGTCATAGAAATACCTGTCATATCTGGGGTCAAATCTTCTGTCTAACATGGGATCATATCTGTCATCGTAATCATACCTGGTGCTGAATACTTCATTATTAATATCTACATCATAAGAAGTGCCCTCATTCATATTACTCAAATATTTATTGTTATTATCCATATATACTCTCCCTTATACAATATTTATATATTACAATATATGTCATATAAATCCTTATGTTACCCATATATTTCCCGGAAATCAGCGGCAAAATTTGTTAAATTCAAAATTTTTGTTTACAAAAAGTGAAAAAAGTATTAATATGTACTGTAGCCCGGCTAAAATTAGGAAATGTGCTGGTGTGGCTCAAAGGCAGAGCAGCGGTATCGTAAACCGCAGGTTGGGGGTTCGATTCCCTTCACCAGCTCCAAAATGTTAAAACCTGTGACTTTCTTGTTGCAGGTTTTAACATTTAGTAAATGTTGATGATCTTTTTATATTTTTCTACTTTACAAATTCAAAAAAATATATTAAATTATATATGCTGGTGTAACCGGTTTAATATGGGGATATAGCTCAGTTGGGAGAGTGCTTGAATGGCATTCAAGAGGTCAGGGGTTCGATCCCCCTTATCTCCATATACTTGCGGGTGTAACTTAGTGGCAGAGTTCCGGCTTCCCAAGCCGGCTGTGTGGGTTCGATTCCCATCATCCGCTTATTTTCACTAAAAAAAATCCGCTTAAATTTTAAGCGGATTTTTTACTTCTAAGTTTATTGCAAAAATCTTGTTAATTTCCCGGTGTAAAATAATGATAACCTGTGAAGGGCTCTTGTACATGCTATATATAAGAGTTTTTTATCAAATTCGCTCTTATATTTTTCGTCGTTTGCTTCATATACGATAACGGCATCAAACTCAAGGCCCTTTGCCAAATATACCGGGAGTATCATGTTGCCTTCCAAAATACTGTCATAATCCAGATAGTCAATAAGTTTAATTTTAATTTTGGTGCTCAGTTTAAAATATAAATCAGCTGCTTCCTTCCTGTCCTTACATATTATGGCGATTGAAGAGAAACCTTCGGTATTATATTTGTCGATGGTTTTTATGATCTCATCATAAAGATGGGATTTTTCTTTTGCCTTGAAGATAAGGGGCTCTTCTTCATTTCTTTTGAAGAATTCCGCATGGTTTTCATCACCCAATAATCTTGCACTGAACCTGCCTATCTCGTATGAGCTCCTGTAGCTTTTGTTCAGGAATACCTTATTGCTTTTTTCAAAATCGAAAATGGAAATGATGTCATCGTATAAGGACAGGTCGGAGCTTTTTTCAATAGTCTGATTTATATCACCCACTATTGTAAACCTTGCATACCTGTATAAATCCTTAAAAATTTTATAATGAACGGGATAGTAATCCTGGGCCTCATCAACTACAACCTGCTTAATGCCGCTAAAGAGGGAAGAACCCTCTGCTTTGATTTTGAGGTATATCAAGGCTATTCCATCTGCATAGGGAAGATTGTAGGGGTCACTTAAGGCCATCCTTGTATAATTAATTATTTCATCTATATTTTCCGGCAGGTCAAGACCCTTGGAAATATTTTTAAAGAGGCTTATATCTGAAAATAGCTTTTTATAGAGATAAAAAACATCGATTTCAGTGTATTTTTTCAACCTTTCCTTCAAGGCTAAGGTTTCTTTGGCTGCCAAGAGCCTTGTAAAAGACATTGATTCAAATTCGTGATTATTTAATTTGTTTACTGCCTTTTCTATTTTGTTCCGCCTTTCGACCCTGTTGTCCTTAACCTTTTCCATTATGCGGCTTTCAATTATTTTTAGTTTTTTGCCTATAGGCATATTTAACTTGTTGCTTAGGAGAAAAGCTTTCGCCAGCTCTCGCTTTTCAATTATTTTCCCGTTGTAATACACATCTTCGAAGGGTATGAGCTTACGTTCATAATATTCCAAAAACCTGTCCAGGATTTTTGAAAAAACAAAAGAGCCTTTGAATTCATCGTATGACCTTAGAAAATTCCTCTTTTCTTCGGTTTCTGCGGTGATTATGTTATCAAAGTTTTCACTTTTCGTTTTCATGGAAAGGTTGTTGCCAAATAATTTTACAAAAATATTTTCAAAGGTATATTCATTTATGCTCTCTTCTCCCAATTCCGGAAGGACATTGGATATATACTTTGAAAACAAAGGATTCGGTGAAATTACTATGATGTTGTTGGCGCTCAAATTTAAATTTAAACCTTGATACATCAGGTATGCTATCCTGTGTAAGGCTACCGATGATTTGCCGCTGCCTGCAACCCCTTGAACAACCAGCAAGTCATTATACAAGTCTCTTATTATTAAGTCCTGCTGTTTTTGTATTGTTTCCACTATGGTCTTCATCTTTGAGGTCATATTTTTTGAGAGGGCTACCATAAGCATTTCATCTAAAATGTTAATGTTGCTGTCAATAAAATATTCCAATTTGCCCCTGGTAATCTTGAACTGCCTCTTTAGTGAAACAAAGCCTTTTATTAAACCGGCGGGAGCCTTGTATTCCACGGGACCGACTTCATTTCTGTAATACAGGCTGGAAATGGGAGCCCTCCAATCATAGACCTTAATTTCATGGGTTTCATCGTCCATCAAATTGAAAAGACCTATATATATTTTTTCAATATCATCATATCCTTCTTCGGTGAAATCAATTCTTGCAAAATAAGGTCTGTCAAGCATCTTTTCATGCTTTAAAATACGTTTTGCAAGTTCGGCATAGGTGAAAGTTTGAGCCTGAAGGGCACTCAAATACTGATTAAGGTCAGTTAGTTTATCAAAATCGGCAGA
>DCDC01000171.1 GCA_002316225.1 Firmicutes bacterium UBA1065
GAGACGAGAAATCAAGGTGGCAGGTATCGATTTAAACCTTAATCCTTCAGCTGTAGAATTTTTCTCCCACAAGGCCCTTAAGCTGCTGAGGGACCGGCAAAAAACCTCTGCCTTCTCAAACATACAGGAGCTCAAAGACACTTACCACACAGCAATTTATGTTGAAATAGAATGCAGCTTAGATGATGAAGCCTGGAAAGAAGTTGAAAAGTTAGGGGATGTCATAAATGCTCTTGGAGGAGACGAAGGAGAAACCTGGCTTGCATATAATTCCGTAAACCTTGAAAAACTCCATGATTTCAGGCATGCCTGCCCGGAATGCGTAAACCTTCAGATAGATAAAATAAAAAAATCAGCCCCCGGGATAACCAAATTAGGTACCGATATGTCAGTACCCGATGATAAATTAAAGGATGTCATGATCATGTACAATGAAGGTATTGAAGAAAACAAGCTTGATGGTGTAATTTTCGGCCATATAGGCAACAATCACCTCCATGTCAATATAATTCCAAGGAATATGGAGGAATATGAAAAAGGAAAAGAGCTTTTTCTACTTTGGGCGGAAAAGGTTGCAGCCATGGGAGGAGCCGTATCTGCCGAGCACGGAGTGGGAAAATTAAAGGTTCCCTTCCTTAAGAAGATGTATTCGGAAGAAGAAATCAACGAAATGAGAAGGTTGAAGAAAATATTCGACCCTGCCCAGATTTTAAACAGGGGCACCATTTTTGAATATGTGGAGGGTCAGTGATGAAGATTATTGTATGCATAAAGCAGGTTCCCGGAACCAATGAAGTGAAAACCGATCCGGTGACAAACACCATCATAAGAGAAAACATCCCGGCAATTTTAAACCCCTTTGATGCCTATGCCATAGAGGAGGCTGTCCGCATCAAGGAAAGACGGGGGGCTTTCATTTACGGCATAAGTATGGGTATTCCTGCTGCCCGGGAGGTGCTGAGGGAAGCTCTTGCCCTGGGAATCGACAAGGGGATACTCATGACAGATAAAAGATTTGCCGGTGCAGACACTTTGGCAACGGCCTATACCCTCAGCAAGGGGATTGAAAGAATAGGGGATTTCGATTTGATTATTTGCGGCAGGCAGGCAACGGACGGTGATACTGCCCAGGTGGGGCCAAGCCTTGCAAGGACCTTAAACATTGCCTGTGCCACGGATATCAGCAGGATAATTGAAATAAAGGATAAGGAAATGCGCTGCCTTAAAATCACCGATGACGGCTATGAAGAAATTTTAATAAAACTTCCGGCTCTGATCACTGTGGTAAAAGAAATCAATATGCCCAGGCTTCCGTCAATTAAAAGCATGAAGCTTGCCCGAAGAGCAGAGATCGATATAGTAGGATTTGATGATATAATGACCGATGAAAACAGGACGGGTCTTAAGGGGTCTCCTACCCGGGTGAGAAAAGTATTTGTCCCTGTTCAGCAAGTTGAGACTTCGATGATTGAAGGAACCCTTGAAGAAAAAGCACAAAAGCTGTCTGAATTACTCTTAAGCGTGGGAATGGAAGTGAAGTAATGGTCGGTATTGATATTATTAAGGACAAATGTGTGGGATGCAAAGCATGCCTTGCTGCCTGCCTCTATGGAGCTATAAACCTTGTTGAAAAAAAGGCTGTAATTACAGACAAATGCACCTTGTGCGGGGCTTGCAAAGAAAGCTGCAGGTTTTCAGCTATAGTATCCGAGAGAGATGAAAGACAAGGCTCGGATTTAAGTCAATATAAGGGTATATGGGTATTTGCCGAGCAAAGATACGGTAAATTGAAGCCTGTTTCCTTGGAGCTTTTGGGGAAGGCAAGGGAATTGGCAGCTCGTCTTAATGCCAAGGTAACATCAGTTTTATTCGGACATGGTATCGAGTTTTTGGCTCGTGACCTTATTGCTTACGGGGCTGACCAAGTCCTTATGATGGATGAAAAATGGCTGGGTGATTTTAATGACCGGATTTACGGAGAGTTAATGACAGATCTTATAAAGGAACACAAGCCTGAAATAGTATTGGTTGGGGCAACATCAAAAGGCCGGTCTTTGGCTCCTTATATTTCTTCCTCCTTAAAAACAGGTCTTACGGCTGACTGTACGGGACTTAGCATCGATGACGAGGGACTCCTGGTCCAGACCAGGCCTGCCTTCGGAGGAAATTTAATGGCTGAAATAGTCTGTCCCCATAACCGCCCCCAGATGGCAACGGTAAGGCCAAAGGTTTTTAAGCCCTTAGAGCCTGATTACGAAAAAAGGGGCATAATTACCAGGATACAAAAAGAGCCCATAGAAGGGTTGGTTAAATTAATAAGAAATATAGACAATGCAGAGGGACAAAGCTTGACCGATGCTGAAATAATAGTAAGCGTAGGAAGAGGTATTGGAAGTGCGGCAAACATCCGGCTGGCCGGGGAATTGGCTGATGCCCTGGGGGGAGTTTTAGCCTCATCAAGACCCTTGGTTGACATGGGTTGGATGCCCTACAGCCGCCAGGTGGGGCAGACGGGAAAGACAGTTGCTCCCAGAATTTATATAGCCTGCGGCATCTCAGGAGCAATCCAGCACTTGGCAGGGCTTGCTGATATTGATACCATAATAGCCATAAATCAAGACCCGGAGGCACCCATATTTAAGGTTGCAAACTATGGCATTGTGGCGGATGTTAAAGAATTTCTCCCGCTTCTGACCGAAAAAATAAAACAAGCAAAAAAGGCATGAGATCCTTCGCTTTGCTCAGGATGACAATCGTGTCATTCTGAGGGCTTCAGCCCGAAGAATCCTATAAGATCCTTTGCATACGAAAAAATAATAAAAATATCCGC
>DCDC01000088.1 GCA_002316225.1 Firmicutes bacterium UBA1065
CCAAAGCTTGTCACGCAATAATTATAGCAATTTTAACTTCAAAACTCAATACAATATTTTCCAAACAGATTATCAATTTAACAATAAAAACTAAATAAGCTAATTAGTCTTTTTGCATGGAATTATCGCTTAAGCTCATCTTTAATAATTTGAAGTCCATGCAATAGGGTATCCCTTTCAAACCCTGCATATCCAAGAATAATCTGGTTTTCATGGTTTCCTTTTTTTATGGCGTGCCTCTCCACAGGAACAACATAAATACCGGCAGAAAGCAGCCGTTTGATACGATCCTCCGAAAAAACATCGCCCTCAAATTCTGCGACAACATGCATGCCGGCAGCGGCTCCATGAATATGTACTTTTTCACCAAAGCAAGTATTCATTAGCTCTAACAGCATATCTCGCCTCTTTCTGTATATCTTTTTCATCCGCTTAATGTGGCGGTCCAGCTCTCCGCTTTCAATAAACCGCATAAGGGCAAGCTGATAGATAGAATTGGAATGATGGTCCGCAAGCCGTTTTAATTCACGTAATTTTGGAACAAGATGCATGGGGACTACCAAATAGCCCAAGCGGATGGATGGAAAAAGTATCTTGCTGAAAGTGCCGGCATAAACAACCCGTTCATGATCCAGCTCAAATAAAGAATTTGGAGGAGGTCCGTCATAAGAAAAGGTGCTGTCATAATCGTCTTCCAGAATATAAGCCCCGGACTTTCTTGCAAATTCAACAAGTGCAATCCTCCTCTGGATTGGTAAAATTCCACCCATGGGGAATTGGTGGGAAGGTGTTGTAAAAATGAGGGTTGGTTTTCCGTCGCTGGGGAATTGGTCCGGCTGAATACCCTGCTCATCTACATCAAAGGGAACGATTCGGTCCGTGTGGTAGGAAAAAATCGCCTTTACATTTAAATTCGAAGGGTTTTCTATCCATACTTCACTTTGACTATTTAGCAGGCATTTTGCAACCAAAGACAGCCCTTGTTTTGTTCCGGCGGTTATGATTATCTGGTCCGGACTGCATGAAATCCCACGAGACTTTTTCAGGTAACTTGACAAGATATCACGAAGTTCCGGCCGGCCTTGGGGGTCATCATAGCCAAGCGCTGAGGTCGGCGCATCAAGAAAAGCGCTAGACACGAATTTGTTCCATTTCTCACGGGGGAACAAATCAAGTGCCGGATGCCCGCTGTCAAAATTAATAATCTCATCTGTTATTACAAGGTCAGAAAGCGATGCAGTCTGCTGATTCTTAATGGAAATTTTTTGCGGTACATTTTTGGCACCGCTTCGGACAAAAAAGCCGGATCCGGCAATACTCTCGACAGCTCCCTCTGATACCAGCATGTCATAAGCAGTCAGAACTGTGTTTCTGGAAACTGAAAGATCCCTGCTCAAATCTCGCGATGATGGCAATTGGTCTCCGGCTTCCAATTCACCCGACAGTATTAAATTGCGAATGGCTGAGTATATTTGATTTGTATAAGACCTTTTTTTTGTTTTATCCAAGGTAAGGAACATCATATCCTCCAACTGGTTCAATTAAATATAACAATAATTGTACCTTTAATATACCAAATTTTTGTAGTTTAATAATAGCATACCTGATCAATCAATACAAGTTAAAGAAAGGCATTATTATGAAATTAAAAGACAGTTTTCACCCTTATGCTATAATAACTATTTTCTTTTGGTCACTGGCCTATGTATTGACGCGGCTGACCCTTCAATATTTTTCCGCCTTTTCCTTAGGCTTTCTCCGTTACTTTATTGCATCCTGCACCTTGTTAATAGTTGCCATTATAACAAAAATGAAGCCGCCTCGCAGAGCAGACCTCACATGGTTCCTTGTCTCAGGAGCAGTCGGATTTTTCTTATACATGATTGTCTTTAATCAGGGGCAAGCCACTGTTACAGCAGCTACGGCAAGTCTGGTTATCGTTACTGTTCCGGTCATAACTGCCCTGATGGCAAGCTTAATCTACCGAGAAAAGCTGAGGATGTATCAATGGTGTGCAATCCTCATTGAATTAATCGGCGTTGCTGTCCTCACATTGATGAATGGTGTATTTTCAATAAATAAGGGACTTTTCTGGCTTTTCTTAGCTGTGCTGGGTTTAAGTTCATATAACCTTATTCAGCGTTACCTGACAAAGACCTACACCGCCTTGCAGGCTTCTACATACAGCATCTTTATCGGAACACTTATGCTGGCAATCTTCGCGCCGGCCTCATTTCGAGAACTTTCCGGCGCCCCTCCAATACAGTATATATATCTTGTCGTATTAGGCATTGGATCAGGTGCTCTGGCATACGTTTCATGGGCTGCAGCATTTTCTAAGGCAAAGCAAACATCCCAGGTCAGCAACTATATGTTTATTACCCCGTTTTTAACCACCATTTTAGGCTTTTTATTAGCAGGAGAAGTACCGGACCGTTCCACCCTATACGGCGGGGTAATCATCTTGGCAGGTGTTTATATTTTTAATTTCGGAGGAAGACTTTTTGATAAAACATATCAGAGTGAATCTCATAAACAATCAGGATTAAGGCAATCTTCCTGATAAACCTTGATAGAGGATACAATTAAACAGATAGAAAAATAGATAATACAAGCACCCGAATAGGGTGTT
>DCDC01000054.1 GCA_002316225.1 Firmicutes bacterium UBA1065
TACCATATTAAATCTGCAATTTCCTCCTGGAAATTAGTTGCGGAATGCTTGTTTATATATACCTTTTCGTAATCATCATCCCAGGATCCGTATTCATAACCTGCATTTAACCTGTTAAATTCTCCTCTTAATTTTGATGAGTCATGATTATCAAGAATATAATTGCAAACGAACTGACTCAATACATGCATTACGGCTTGTTCTGACGCATAGCAGGGTCCGGAATACAGGCTGCTTTCCAAAGTCTTTATGTATATATTAACCGAGTTTTCATCTTCCGGGGATTGTGAGAACAAGTCTCTTATGATTTCAGTCTTATCAAAAATTACATTTACGGCAATTCCCTTTTGCAGATAAAAATCGGTAATTTCTTTAATCATACCGGCAGGAAACCTCTTGATGCATTTTTCCAAGGTTGTAAGACATTCGCTGAAATCCCCGCAATCTGATTCTTCAGGCAAGATGATGCTTATTCCGTAGTCTTTTTCCAGGTCACTCTTAACATCTCTTGTATTACTTTCATTGCTTATGGCAAAAACTTGAGTCCCCATCATTGCAATACAAATTATTAAACCCAGGATCCTTGTCAATTTACCCATCATATCTACCTCACCGATTAAACACAAAATTAAATCCTACTAAAAAAGTATTAAAATTATAACACAGGGAAAAATAAAAAGCAATATAAAACTGCAAACGTTTACGCATAAAAAGCTTGTAAGCCGGTAAATTGTTGATATAATGAGAAATATATGATATATGCGAGGGGACCCAGATGAAGATAACAATAATATCCGTGGGTAAAATAAAAGAAAAGTTTTATGCGGAAGCAGTGAAAGAGTATGCTAAGCGGCTCTCCAGGTATTGCAAACTCACAGAAGAAGTTGTACCGGATGAAAGAGCCGATGAGTGCTTTTCTCCTGCGGAAATAGACCGGGTAAAAATTAAGGAAGGGCAAAAAATACTTAACAAGATTCCCAAGAATTCTTATGTAATTGTTTTGGACATAAAGGGTCTTGAGCTCAGCTCCGAAGCCTTTGCCGATAAAATAAAGGTCCTGGCTGATCAGGGCATTTCCGATATAAGCTTCATCATAGGCGGGAGCAACGGACTTTCTATGGAAGTAATAAACAGGGCCGACTTTAAGCTTTCATTTTCCAAAATGACCTTCCCCCATCAATTATTCAAAGTCATCCTCCTGGAACAAATCTACAGGGCCTTTAAAATAAATTCGGGGGAAACTTACCATAAATAATACTTTTTTAACAAAACCTCATTCCAATTTTCCTATGCGGTTAAGGGGGAAAAACCTGAAGGCTGCTTTTCCGATAATCTTTTCCTCCGGTATATAGGGATTGGTCCAGTATCTTGCATCCACGGATATAGGCCTGTTATCCCCAAGGAAAAAGTATGTGCCTTCAGGAACCGTAAATGTTCTTGCCTCTCCTCTTGCTTGTCTGGCATAGGGTTCATAAAGTTTTTCACCGTTAATAAACACCTGGCCTTCTTCATTTATTTCAACGGTTTCACCCGGAAGTCCGATAAGCCTTTTCACCAGCTTCTCATTTAGTTCATCCGACTGAAATACAAGGATGTCGCCTCTTTTTGCATCCTTTATGTCAAAGAGCTTGTTGACATATAACCTGTCTCCAGGCATGATTGTCGTTTCCATGGACCCTGTCGGAACAGTCACCAAAATAAAAACAAACTTGTTTAAAAACAACACAATAACAACAGCAATTATAGCAGGTATTACCCACTCATTTATAAATGTTTTCATGTTCACGTCCTTTATCTCATTAATACTGATTCTTTCAAATCACCTAACATCCATTATAACAATGTTTGATTCATGAATCAACGAAAATTAACATCTTAATAAGATTGTAAGAAAGTAAAAATGGGTATATAATAGTCCAAGGAGGTGCTTATGAACAATAATATTCTATTAGCATTCGGATTAACCCTGTTAGCAGGGCTAAGCACGGGCATCGGCAGTGCAATCGCCTTTTTTGCAAAAAAAACAAATACTAAATTTTTAGCCTTCAGCCTGGGCTTTTCGGCAGGCGTAATGATTTATGTCTCCATGATCGAGATTTTCGCCCAGGCTCAGAAATCTTTGATAGCAGAACTTGGCTTAAAAGCAGGTTCATGGGTAACAGTTGCATCATTTTTCGGCGGAATGTTTCTTATAGCTCTTATTGACAAGGTTATACCCAATGAAGAAAATCCCCACCACCTGCACAAGGTCGAAGATTTAAAGGAAGAAAAGGTTCAAATAGAGGACAACCTCATGAGAACCGGAATATTCACGGCATTGGCAGTAGGTATACATAATTTCCCCGAAGGTCTTGCAACATTCATTTCCGCCCTTCAACAACCTACTATAGCCATACCCATAACCGTTGCTATAGCCATTCACAACATCCCCGAGGGAATATCCATATCTGCCCCAGTTTATTATGCCACGGGAGACAGGAAAAAAGCATTCTACTACTCTTTTCTTTCAGGACTTGCAGAACCGATCGGAGCTCTTATTGGTTATCTGCTCTTAATGCCTTTCCTGAACGAGACCGTATTTGGCATAGTCTTTGGAATAGTTGCCGGCATAATGGTTTATATATCTTTGGATGAACTGCTTCCTTCGGCCCATAAGTACGGTGACCACCACCTTTCAATAGCCGGCCTGATGTCCGGTATGGGTATTATGGCTGTAAGCTTGTTATTGTTCATATAGGTATGTCATCATGAATGACAGATAAATGCCCTTCGGAATAGCGAAGGGCTGTTTTTATAGGGGGCTGATAACCTGGGTGACCGTGCCAAACTCGTAACCTTGGTCTCTCAATTGGTCTATCATTGACTGAAGGCCTTGAAGCGTATCAGGTGCCGATTGATGCATCAGGATAATTGCTCCCGGCTCTGCATTATCTACAACCCTTGCAACTACTGCATCAGCTCCCGGGTTTTTCCAATCCAGGGAGTCTATGGTCCACATAATGGTTACATAACCAAGGGAAGCTAATTGGTTTAGAAGGGCCTGGGTGTATTCGCCGAAGGGGGGCCTGAACAAATAGGGATCCTGGCCTGTGATATTCCTGATCAGGGCTTCTGTTCGAGTAACCTGGTTGATAACTTCCTGCATTGATATCATGGGCATATGAGGATGAGTATAGGAGTGGTTTCCTATCTCATGACCTTCTGCTGCTATAGCCCTGGCTAATTGGGGATAGTTGATCAGCCAGATTCCCGACAGGAAAAATGTTGCCTTAATATTATTATTCCTTAATATTTCAAGCAATTCATAGGTTTGATTGTCACCATAGGTTGCATCAAATGTCAAGGCAACCATCCTCCTGTTTGGATTTCCCCTGTATATGGCAACAGCATTCTCAGGAATTGTAATAGTAATTACCATTCCCGGAACAAGCCTTTGGGGGTCCAGACCCGGGTTGCTGTCTAAAATGGACTGGGTAGGTGTTCCAAATCTTGCGGCAATTTTATATATTGTATCTCCGGGCAGGACTGTATACCTTATTATACCCTGCACTAAAGGCTCAAAGGGATTAAGAGCTTCTTGAGGCAGTATAATTTTCATACCGGGAAAAATCAAGGAAGGGTCGGGAATGTTGTTTAATTCTAAGATTCTCCTAATGCTTACCTTGAATAAAAGAGAAATAATATACAGAGTATCCCCGGGTTGTACGGTATATATCAGGCTTCCGGGAGGGGTTTCCAAATATTCCTCTTCAACGGGTATCAATATGACAGAACCGGGATAGATAAGGTCAGGATTTGTGATGTTATTTGCATCTATGATAGCCTGCAGGGAACTTCCATACATGCGGGCAATATTGTACAGGGTATCTCCGGGCTGCACCGTATATATTATTTGACTCATAATAACCTCCTGTTCTTTATCTTTATAATATTCCAAACCTTAAATTAAGTGATAGTTGCTTTGACATGGGATACTTGACTGTCGCTCAGGATAATAAAACCTACAAAAAAATAAAATCTGCCTGTGCAGATTATAAATAATGGTAAGATAATCGAAAGTGTCATGACGGAACTTAACCTTGACATAGACAGGGTGCTATACGAAATTAAAAGGCTTGGATACAAAGACATAAAAGATGTTTTTTATGCGGGAATTGACTGTCAGGGACAATTCTTCATTATCCCCCGTTACAGGGAAAAAATATAGCAGAACCATTAAATGAAAGACTTGTTTCTTCTAAGGATTTATATATACTTAACCATGCAATCAGGCAAAGAAATAATTTCGGAACAAATAATATCCTTATAATCAATAAGCGATTTTTCGTCCATACTGATATAATAGGCGTCACGAGATGTTAAGGCAGCTTCACGGAACTTTTCAATATCATCTTGTTTTGGCGCTTTAAAAACTTCTTTCTTCATTATCAGACCCTTAGAAATATAAAATAATTTTAAGCCCTCATCAATGGGAACCGATAAAACTATATCCCTTTTCAAGAGTTCCTTGTATCTATTTAGTGAATTAACAAGATAATTCACATTATTCAAAATGTCTTTGAATAAAGAAGCCCTTTCAAAATTATGTAAAGCAGCTTCATTTTTCATCTTCTTTTCCAATTCATTGATAAAGATACGGGCTTCCGAATCATTCGTCAATATTTCATATAAAGAATTCCTGTTTTCATTAAATTCAAACTCACCTATAGTCACCGGAAAGAGGTGATATTCAAAAAAATATGAATCATCCTTTTTAACAATCGGGTATAAATTCCTTAAGCTCTTGACAGTCTCATTTAAATAATATCTTTTCCTGAATGGACCGAAAGAGTTTTCTTCTCTCGATTCCACCACTGACAAGGCCCTGTGTTTATTATAGTTTTCAAGCTTTAAATAGACATATCCCCTGTCATGCTTCATTTGGGAATTAAATACAGGTTTTAACTCCTTTATTAAAGAACATTCCAAAAGGCGGGCCTCCAAATGAGTATCCGTCACAATAAATTCAATGTTATCAATCATTTTAACCATTCTTTTAATCTTGTCCCACTCGGGATTGTGAGTAAAATATATTTTTACCCTTTTGTTCAGCATCTTGCTTTTCCCCACATAAATTACATTGCCTTTGTTGTCGATCATTTTATAGACACCCGGCTTCATGGGGAGCTCACTTAATTTAGCCCTTATTTTATCAGAAATATTTATCAATCTATCACCTTTTCTCCACTGCTTAGAATAATTATCATCCGGCACTATAAGCATTTTTAATTACACATTTAAGGATCGTTTCCAAAGTGTCAAAGCTTACAGGTTTAGCTAAATTCCGGTTGAAGCCTGTTACCCTTGACCGCTCCACATCTTCTTGCTGAGCATAACCGGAAGAAGCGATAAGATATGTATTTTTTAGTTCAGTATCCTGCCGGATTATTTTAGCAAATTCATACCCGCTCATATCCGGAAGACCTATGTCGCATATTATGGCGTCCGGCCTAAGTTCCCTTGCCTTAGCTATACCCTCTGTTCCATTATCAGCCACTGAAACCCTATGGCCTGATAAAGCAAGCAGCTCATACATGATATCAGCCAAATCTTTATTATCTTCAATAATTAAAATGTTCAGCAAATCTTCTGACATATAATATACCCTCCAATAACCCGATTTACAATATATTTTAAAGTGGCAGCCTTATAGTGAACTTAGCGCCTCTTCCCAGCCCTTCGCTGAATGCTTCAACCCTGCCGCCGTGATGCTCCACAATTCCTTTAACGATGGACAAGCCAAGCCCAAGACCCTCATGTCTTAAACCCAAAGATTTATCTGCCTGCATGAAAGGTTTAAATAAATTCAGCTGATCCCTGGGGTCCATGCCTTGTCCGGTATCCTCAACGGTGATTACAGCTTCGCTGCAATCTGCATCCTGTGCTACGGAAACAATAACCAAATCAT
>DCDC01000071.1 GCA_002316225.1 Firmicutes bacterium UBA1065
TCAGGATGACATAAGGTCCTCCCCATACACTCAGGATAACAAACTATTTATTTAATTGTATTGTATCAGAGATTTTATTAATAATAATTGATTTAAATCAATATTAAATAAAAATATCCAAGGCATCAGGCAACTGTACCAGGTGCCAGACACTTTTTTAATTATAAAAACATTTTTTAAAAAAATAGTTTAAACTTCCTTTATTTTGGGTATAAATAAAAGGAATTTTTCGGTACATGTTGCACAAGTGCATCGCATCGTAAAGACCAACCTACCACCTGGGGGAATCTTATGGTAGATAAGTTAATAGACCTGTTTTATACACTTCAAAGTAAGAATAAGTTTAATACCATTGCGATTATCGTGATAATAGCACTGGAAATTCTTATTACCGGAATAGTGTATTTATCGGGCGGAACCACATCCTTTGTTCACTTAATGTATATTCCCATCATTTTATCGGTCGTTTTATTTAATATAAAAACGGGGATAACGGCATCCCTTTTGGCAGGTATACTCTTAGGCCCCTATATGCCTTTGGTAGTATCACGGGGAATAAGCCAAGAACCAATCTCATGGCTCTTTCGTATAGTCATGTTTATAATAATAACCGTGTTTACGGGAGTCTTGTTCCAGTACGTTAAGAAAATTCACGACATGGAAAAAGAAAAGTACTACTACGATTCCACCACGGGCCTTCCAAATATGAACAAGTTCAACGAAAATATATCCATGATGATAAAAGAGAAAGAGCATAAAACCATTTCTTTTGTGATATTTGATTTCTATAACAGGGAAATGATAAACCAGTACGTCAATTATGAGATTGGACAGAAAACATATGAAAAGCTGTTGAAAATGGCCAAGGAATTCTTTGAATTCTATCACTTATATTCGGTCGATGCCGATAAATTCATCGCTGTCCTGCCGGGAATTGACTGCTATAAAGCCCATTCAATGACCGAAGAATTCTTCCGGCTCATAAGAAAGCCCATTTACATAGAAAAGCTGCCCATATCCGTTGTTTTGAAAGCGGGCATTGCCAATTATCCAAATCACGGCAAGAATGTTGATGATCTTGTGTTGAAGTTGAAGCAATCACTGAGCCAGACACTTGGAAGCCAAAAAAACATAGTAATTTATGATGATGCAGATCAGAGCATCAGGTCAAAGTATTACAACCAACTGGTTTCCATTTATTACGCCCTTCAAAACGACATGTTCACGGTTCACTACCAGCCTATAATAAGATTATCCGACAATAAGCTCCTGGGGGCGGAAGCCCTTCTGAGAATTCAAGACAACGCACATAAGGACATTTCAGTGCAGCAACTGATAACAATAGCCGAAGAAGTAGGCTTCATCAATGAAATAACCAAATGGGTGATTAAGAAAGTCATAAAACAAATAAAGCACTGGAAAAACCAGGGAATAGACATGAATGTTTCAATAAATCTTTCTTCCCGGGACTTTAACGAATCCATATCCGAATATACCCTTAATTGTTTAAAGTTTCATGATGTTGAACCAAGGGCCCTGCAATTCGAATTCACGGAGAGGTCAATAATAGAAGACGAAAAGAAGGTTTTAAATGAGCTGTCACTGTTGAAAAAACTGGGAGTTAAACTGTCGCTGGATGATTACGGCACCGGGCACAATTCCCTGCATTACTTAACCAACCCTTCATTTTACTTTGACTATATTAAAATTGACAGGGCCTTTATCAATGCAATAACAGAAGAAAAAACCAGGCTCCTCATAAGCGGTATTATTGATACAGCCCACGTCCAGGGTATAGAGGTAATAGCTGAAGGGGTGGAAACCCATGAGCAGCTCAAAATTATATCAGAAATAAACTGTGACCACGTCCAGGGGTATTACTTCAGCAAAGCAATGCCGCCGGAGAGTTTATCCCATCTTATATCAGTAGGAGAATACAGCAGATGAAAAGCAGAAAATTCAAAATATTGGCCCTGATATTATTAATACTTGTGATATTATCAGCTTGTGTGCAGCAAAACAATGGCATAAATCAAGATAATAATCCTCCAATTGTTGAAAACACAACTGATTTTGGAAGCAATGATACAGAATCACCTGCAAACAATGACAATGAAGGTACAGACGAACAAGGCCTGCAAGAAGACCGGCAAACAGAAGCAACGATAACCGAAGACGGCACATATACAGCCCCATACTTAGTAGCAGAATACGTTCACAAATATAATAAACTGCCACCTAATTATATAACTAAAAGCCAAGCAAGAGAATTGGGCTGGGAAAGTGATAAGGGAAACCTCTGGGAAGTAACTGATAATAAGAGTATCGGCGGAGACATATTCGGCAACAGGGAAGGATTGCTTCCCAAAAAAGAAGGAAGAATATATTATGAGTGTGACGTTAACTACAAAGGCGGTTATCGGGGTTCAGAGAGGATAGTCTATTCAAACGATGGTTTGATATTTTATACCAAGGACCACTATGAAAGTTTCACTCAATTATATTAGGAGGCATATATGGATGAAATATTCTTAGATTGTAACAAAATGACCTCAAAATCCGAAGCACACAAATATTTAAAAGAAATGCTTAACCTGCCTGATTATTACGGAAATAATCTGGATGCCCTCTGGGACATACTTAGCACCAAGAGTAAAATGATATCGATTTTCCTTCTCCACGAAGAAAAGCTTTATGAAAATTTAGGGGAATACGGTAAAAAGTTAATTAATAC